>NZ_JADBSZ010000289.1:0-16576 GCF_020246425.1 Microcystis sp. M079S1 | reverse complement strand
TTAAGAGCGTTGGAAAAGAGGGTCTGTAGGCGCACGGATTTTCCATTATGAATATAGTATCCTGTCAAGTCGCCTTTGTCAAGAGAAAATTTAACAACATCCAGACAAACGTTATTGTAGGGGTAATTCATGAATTACCCCGACACCTATTACCTAGTCCAGTAACCCACCACCATCGACAGTGGTTGGAATGTTGAATGATGAACTGTGATTAGGGAGCTAGTTAAGAGTGGATTAGAGATGAAGATTGATTGAATAAATCAATCATAGTTAAGACCGTTGGAAAAGAGGGTCTGTAGGCGCACGGATTTTCCATTATGAATATAATATCCTGTCAAGTCGCCTTTGTCAAGAGAAAATTTAACAACATCCAGATTTAGTCGTAACGCATCACCTATCATTGACTATGATTGAATTAATCACTGATAACTGATAGCTGATTAGCAAGGAATAAAACCATGAACACTAAAGAGAGACTATTGCAAGAGATTGAACAAGCACCGGATTCTTTAATAGAAGAAACTTTAAACTTCCTCCTTTCAGCACAAGCTAGTTATGCTAAATCTGAAAGTAATGTAGGGGAGGCAATATTAAAGCTTCTGGAAGAGATACCATTAGACAATGACGACTTAGAAAAGTTGCCTATAGATCTTGCTAATCAACATGATCATTATCTTTATGGAGTTCCCAAATCCTAAGCAAAGCCGAAACTAAAGTTTATAGTATCATAGCAATGAAAACCATCTTTGCAGACACATTTTATTGGGTTGCTCTCATTAACAATCGTGATGATTGGCATGAGAAAGCTATAGAAATGACAAGGAAACTCCAGCAGGTAACAATAGTGACAACCGATGAAGTCTTTATTGAAGTTTTCAACAATCTATCTGCTTATGGAATGTCAGTTAGACGAAAAACCTTACAAGTTATTAGAGGCTTACAAAATAATCCCCAAATCTTAGTTATACCTCAAACTCATCAGACGTTCCAATCAGGATTAGATTTATATCAAAATCGTCCAGATAAAGATTACAGCTTAACAGATTGTATATCCATGCAAACAATGCGCCAAATGAATATAAATGAAATTCTTACCCACGATAAGCATTTTACACAAGAAGGATTTTTCATTTTATTTCAAAATATAGAGTTACATTAGAATTGAGACAACAACTACTAGGAGACAATCATCCCCATGTGGCAACTTCCCTCAACAATTTAGGACACTTGTACTATTCCCAAGACAGGTACACAGAAGCGGAACCTCTCCATCTAGAAGCGATTAATATTTTCAGAGAAGGATTAGGGGAAAATCATCCCCATACCCAAACCGTTTATCAGAATTATCTGAGGATGCTGTCTTAACTATGATTGGAATGATTGAATGATGAACTATGACTAGGGAGCTAGTTAAGAGTGGATTAGAGATGAAGATGGATTGAATGAACCAATCATAGTTAAGACTGTTGGAAAAGAGAGTTTGTAGGCGCACGGATTTTCCATTATGAATATAGTATCATGTCAAGTCGCCTTTGTCAAGAGAAAATTTAACAACATCCAGACAAACGTTATTGTAGGGGTAATTCATGAATTACCCCTACACCTATTACCTAGTCCAGTAACCCACCACCATCGACAGTGGTTGATGTAATCATCTGATGACTACAATGATAGATAATTATAGGAGGATGCTGTCTGGACTGTGATTAGGAGAGATTGTTAAATCCCTACAATAATTTTTATTATTTCATCATCAAAAAAAGGATTAATTATGATCAAAAAAATTAAAATCGCCGATGCTCAAACCGATTTACCAAGTCTCGTTAAATCGGTTACAGAAGATAACAAAATTTATGCCATTGAGAATCAGGAGGACTCTGTAATTTTGATTTCCCAAAAAAACTATGAAAGTTTACAAGAAACTATCGAATTACTCTCTATTCCCGATTTAAGAGAAAGCTTACAACTATCTCTACAGCAAATTAATGAAAATGAAACCTATTCTTTCGAGGAAGTCTTGGGAGACATTGATTAATGGTTTATGAAGTCAGATTTACCAAAGAAGCAAAAAAAGATGTTGATAAGCTAACCCCTAAACTTAAGAAAAAACTGAAGTCAATTATCCAAGATACCCTGAGTATTTCTCCCTATAGTGGCAAAAAATTAGTAGGAGATTTAACGGGTTTCTATTCAATTCGGTTAAGTTATCAAGATAGAATACTTTACACCATTAATGATGAACAGAAGTTAATCTATATTCATCGTGCTAAAACTCATTATGGCGAATAAACTAGACCTTGAAAATTCTTGAAAAGAGTGTCTGCAGGCGCACGGATTTTCCATTATGAATATAATATCATGTCAAGAGGCTTTTGTCAAGAGAAATTTTGACAACATCGAGAAAAACGGGGACATGAAGCTTAAATCAAGATGGGAATTACAGCAGACGAATAAATTCTTCTTGTGTCAGTTCAGCATCGCGTAAAATTTTTAGGAGTAATCCTTTCCCGACAGTTTTCCCCCGATGAACCGGTACGGTGACAACTCTTCCATCTTCATGTTTTAAGCGCAGATGACTTCCTTTTTGTCGGATAGATTGAAACCCTATTCTCGTTAAAGCTTTGATAACTTCATCACCGGTTAATATCGGTAATTTTGGCATCAGATAGACACCTTTTCAATTCCAACAAACTCCGACACATCTTCAGGATTGCCATCTTCCAAGCAAAGTTCAATCACTTCCCTGATATTCTTCATCAATTCATCAATCGTTTCCCCTTGACTGTAACAACCCCGAAGTTGAGGAACTTCCCCAACATAATATCCATCCTCATCTCGTTCAATGACAACATAAAACTCTCTTTGATGGTTCATGGTTCTCAATCCCTAAAAAAATTATCGCTATCTAAGCTTTTATTGGCGATTATTGAGACTTGAAAATAGGGTTCGTAGGCGCACGGATTTTCCATTATGAATATAGTATCATGTCAAGGGGCTTTTGTCAAGAGAAAATTTGACAACATCCAGATTTAGTCGTAACCCATCACCTATCATTGACTATGATTGAATTAACCACTGCTCATTGATAACTGATAACTGATAACTGATAACTGATAAGAGATTGTCGAAGAAGGGGTGAAGCATTCGGGCGATAACCTATGGTTGAAACCGTAGATTTCCTATCCGAATGCTGGTTCCCTACTTTTTCAGCATACCCTAATTAATCGGGCAATTTATACTGTTCCACAATCTTTTTGGCATATTCAGGAACATGGGACGCTAATTTTTCAGGATAATTACGTTTAACATAAAGGTAATTACGGGTAAAGTGAGAATCCATGGAAAAGCGAGCGTATTCTAAACCTTTAGGCCCGATTTTTTCAATTACTACTCCCATCATTTTTGCCGCCCACATCGGCAATGTTACACCTTTGTCGTAGGCGGGAATGCTATTTTGTACCGCCTGTTTTCTATCACCACTAGACATGACATCTTGGGTATCTAATTGGTCTTTAACTAACTCTAACATTTCCTTGCCCGTATCATTACGAACGACAATCCATTGCCAGCCAAAAGGTGCGCCCATATAGCCCACAACTAAATCGGCAAGGGAGTTAACGTAATCAAAACAAGTCATACAGGAAGGAGCAAAAACATCCTTTAATTTATTAGTCTTTAAGCCAAAAAAGGGAACCATTTCGATCGAGCCGTCTTCGTGTTTAAAGTGTACCCGAAAATCCTGCATAAATTCGTAATGAACCACGGTTTCTGGGGAACGACTGGTAGTTTCTAGAAACTTTTGCAGTCCTGAGCGGGTGACATTATCGACGCAGGGAGTTCCTAAGACATATAATTTTTCCAAGCCTAATTTTTTTTCTACTGCTCTTAGGGCTTGAATTTGACAACCAACTCCGATAACTAATAACCGTTTCATGCCCGATTTTTCAATTTCTTCTAGGACTGATAAATTGGGAGAAAGAGTCGGTTTATTAACTTTAGCGGCGAGAATTTCTTCAGTGGTACGGGCGAGAATCGGCTGCGGTTGAAAGCGGTCCTCGGCGGTATTCTGCACACAAACCACCCCTTCTACTAAACCACGATTGAGCATTTCACAGGCAATTGTGCTGACAATTCCTGTCCATTGCGCCCCCGGAATAGCTTGTTTTTTCTTGGCAGCCATCATATCTTGATGAACACCAAAATAGAGATCATTTTCCTGATTTAAGTCGCGACTTTTGCCGTGTGCTGCTGCTTCTAAATCGGCGATTTGTTGATTGAGAAAAGCACAAGCTTCTTTAACATAGTGAATATAATAAGTGTCACAAAGTCCGCACTCGCTACACAATTCTTTGGCAGGACGACGACTATTTGGCTTGAGGGCTTTGGCTTTTAGGTGTGGCGCAAGCGAGTTCATAATCTTAAAAGGCAACTAGGTCAAGGGTTTTTTTCTATCGATCGTTTACCTTACCGCATTCGATCGCTTTGTTACCAATCTTTTTAAAGAAATGTAACGATTACCCGGATTAGGATCAGAGCAAAGCTTCTAAGGTGGCGACGACGGAAGCCGCTAAAGCTTCTAAATCATAACCGCCTTCTAAGCCGAAAAGCAGCGGTTTATCGAGAGTTAAGAGGTATTTCGTTAAAATTCCATAATCTTGTGGGTGTAGACAAATGCCCGCCAGAGGATCCGCTTGATTGGCATCATATCCAGCACTAACAATCACTAAATCCGGTTGAAAATTTTTCAGAAAAGGTATGACTTGCCCCTCAAAATGTTCTTGATAATCTTTAATGGTACTCCCCGCCAGTAAGGGAATATTCAAAACATTATTAAACTCACCTTTTTCTCTCGCTTCTCCCGTGCCGGGATAAAAGGGGAATTGATGGAGGGAACAATAGGCAATCTGGGGATGATTTTCAACTATATCCTGGGTGCCATTGCCGTGATGTACGTCCCAATCAAGAATCGCTACTTTTTGCACTCTTTTGTTTTCTAAAGCATAATAAGCGGCAATAGCAGCATTAGAAAACAGACAGAAACCCATGCCATAATTAGAAGTGGCATGATGCCCAGGAGGACGGGCTAAAATAAAGGCAGGATCGCCGGTGGATAAGACTCGATCGACTCCATCTAACCAGCCACTAACCGCTAGTAACGCCACATCGTAACTACGGGCAGAAACGGGAGTATCTGCATCCAATCTTCCCCCACCCTGTTGACAAATTCGCCGCAATATATCAACATAATCTTGATTATGAACTTGTTTGATCAAAGGGATTACTTCGTCACGAATTTCGATCGGTGTCGGTAAATGCCATGTTAATTTTGACTGCCATTCTGTTTGTTTTAAAGCCTCGACAATTGCCGTTAAACGCGCCGCTTTTTCGGGATGGTAAATACCTGTATCGTGATCGAGAAATTCATCGGAATAGATAATCGAGATCATAATCAAATTACTGCTTAACTCGCTGGTTTTTGAGCAACCTAATGGTTTTAATCTACCAGAAAAGCAGCGGCTTGAGCGGCTATAGTGAAAAAACTTTACTGATTGGGTCACTTTTGCCGGATGATGCAATTATCTCCCCCTAAGGTGACAGGAGGCAAAAATGCTGACAAATTTTCGGAAATTTCAGCTAGAAGTTAATGGCATTACTATCAATGGTATCAAAGGTGGGCGCGGTTTTCCGCTGCTTTTGCTCCATGGTTATCCCCAAACCCATCAAATGTGGCATAAAATCGTCCCCCGATTAGCGGCTAATTTTACGGTGATCGCCACGGATCTGCGCGGCTACGGGGATAGCGATAAACCCTTACCCCTAGAGGATTCTAGCAATTATTGCAAGCGAGTCATGGCCCTCGATCAGGTGTTGCTGATGGAAAAATTGGGTTATCAGGAGTTTTATCTAATCGGCCACGATCGAGGTGCGCGAGTTTCCCACCGTCTCGCCCTTGATTTTCCAGAAAAGGTCAAAAAACTCGTTTTACTCGATATAGCCCCGACGCTAGCGATGTACGAGGCGACTGATAAAACTTTTGCCACTGCCTACTATCATTGGTTTTTCTTGATTCAGCCTTCCCCTTTTCCCGAAACCCTGATCGCCGCTAATCCCGATTATTATCTTCAACATTGCTTGCAAAGTTGGGGTCGAGATTTTAGCGCTTTTACAGAGGAAGCTTTGGGGGAATATCGGCGTTGTTTTCGAGATTTGAGGACAATAACCGCCACCTGTGCCGATTATCGGGCCGCCGCTACCATCGATTTAGAGCATGATCGTCAGGATTTAGACCGGAAAATTTCCTCTCCCCTCTTGGTTCTTTGGGGAAAAAAAGGTTTCATTGCACGTCAATACGATGTGATCGCTCTTTGGCAGCAGCGAGCTAATCAAGTCACTGGACAGGCGATCGCCAGTGGTCATTTTTTACCAGAAGAAGCACCAAAAGAGACGGGACAGGCGATCGAGGATTTTCTTCGCTAAGTAAAGAGATTGACGGCAGAATTCTCTGAGTTAGGAGTCAGATTTTTCAATCAATTACTGGTCAAATATTATTATGCAAATGCTAAAATATTCCCTGATCGTCCCCATCTATAACGAGGAAGAAACTATTGCCGAACTATATCGCCGGGTGAGTGCCATCATGAATAATTTAGATGGGGAGGTAGAATTAATCCTAGTAAATGATGGTAGTAAAGATAGTTCCTTAAAACTGCTGCGAGAACTGCACAAAGCTGATTCACGAGTGTGTTATATCAGTTTCGCCCGCAATTTTGGTCATCAAGCAGCGGTAACTGCTGGACTTAATTTTTGCCGAGGACAAGTAATTATTGTTTTGGATGCCGACCTGCAAGATCCACCTGAATTAATTCCCCAAATGATTGAAAAATGGCAAGAGGGGTATCAAGTAGTTTATGCCCAAAGAACCAAAAGAAAACAAGAAAGTTGGTTTAAAAAACTGACTGCCTATCTCTTTTATCGTTTGCTTAAAAGACTAGCCGATGTGGATATTCCCGCCGATACAGGAGACTTTTGTTTAATGGATCGTCAGGTGGTAGATCTATTAAATTCTCTCCCGGAAAGAAATCGTTATATTCGTGGGTTGCGCGCTTGGATTGGCTTTCCACAAACTGCGGTTAAATTTGAGCGGGATGCGCGCTTTGCCGGGGAAGTAAAATATACCTTTAGCAAATCATTATCTTTAGCTATTAATAGCCTAGTATCTTTTTCCCGTGTCCCCTTACGTTTTGCCACCTATCTAGGATTATTTTCTGCCCTGATATCTTTGATTATGGCTCTGTTAGTATTATATTGGCGTTTACAGCAACCCGACTCACCGATCACGGGTTTTGCCACGATTATGATCGCTATATTTTTTCTGGGTTCTGTACAGCTAATTAGCATCGGAATACTAGGAGAATATATCGGCAGAATTTACGAGGAAGTTAAAGGCAGACCCACCTACACAATTGCTGAGTTAGCTGGCTTACAAAATTCTTGATTATTGTCAGTAGGAATCGCTAATTTTTTGCTGTTTTGCCCATCTAGATAAAACTTGATCCTCCCTAGCGATCGCTACTCATGCGGCCTTGGCGGAGAGTTTTTGGGTCTTGGAGAATCTCTGGACAATAACGATCGAGCATTCTTGGCCAGCGACGGACAGGCTCACAATCCCCGGTGACAGAGACAAGACGACCAAAAACGGAATTTTTTAGCCCAGTTTCACAGAGACGAAATTTCACCTCTGTTAGCTGGACTGATACCTGATTGGAATCGCTAATAATTTTCTCGAGGATTTGTGGCACCAGGATTTTCTTGGTAGGAAAAGCTGTTACCAAACTCGAATTCCTGTCCGTAGGCCTCCTCTCCGTGTTCAGGAACATCCAAACCTTCCGCTTCCGTATTCGGTTTAACCCGCAGCTCCATAAATAAACTGAGAACTTTCAGGATGACAAAAGTACCCACGGCAGCAAAGATATAAGTAGCAGCAACGCCAACAAATTGCGTCCAGACTAAGCCGGGGTTGCCAAATAGTAAACCGTCATTACCGAAGGAATTAACCGATTTAGTCGCAAAAACCCCCGTAAGGATTGCCCCTACTGTCCCACCCACACCATGGACGGGATAGGTATCCAAAGAATCATCAAAGCGCAATTTTGCCCGCAGACTAACCGCAAAAAAACAGCTAAGGGCAGTGATCGAACCGATGAGAATTGCCCCGATTGGCAGCACATAACCGGCAGCGGGAGTAATACCCACTAATCCCCCTAAAAATCCACTAGCAATACCGATCGCTGTCGGTTTACCCCGTAAAATCCATTCTATAAGCATCCATGTCAAACCACCGGCCGAAGCGGCGATCGTGGTATTAACAAAAGCTGTGGCTGCCAGCGAACTAGAAGAAAGCGCGCTACCCCCATTAAAACCAAACCAACCGAACCAGAGTAAACCGATACCCAGGAGAACAAAAGGCACATTATGGGGTGCATAGGCTTGGACACCAAAACTACGCCGCGGACCGATCACCCAGGCGGCTACCAGTGCAGAAATCCCGGAACTAATGTGAACAACGGTTCCACCGGCGAAATCCAGCGCCCCAGTCGCCGCCAACCAACCCTTACCCCAAACCCAGTGAGCTAGGGGAGAATAGATCAAGGTGGACCAAAGCAGTAAAAACCAAAAATAGGCTTTAAAGTTGACCCGTTCCACGATCGCACCCGAAATTAAAGCCGGGGTGATGATCGCAAACATCATCTGATAGACCATAAACACTTGATGGGGAACGGTGGGTGCATAACCGATATCGTCAGGTGCGGCGGCGGTGACACCGTTGAGAAAAATCCAATCTAGTCCCCCGATAAAAGCTTCAATTCCCTCGCCAAAACCACTTTTACCCGGGGTGACATCGAAAGCGAGACTATAACCCCAAAGCACCCAAGTTACACCGATGACACCCATGGCCACCAAACTCATCATCATGGTGTTGAGGACGTTACGCGAACGCACTAAACCCCCATAAAAAAAAGCCAGTCCGGGGGTCATTAATAAAACTAAAGCCGACGAAATCAGCATCCAAGCTGTATCTCCAGCACTAATCGGATTGGGGGGAGCGGCGGCGATGGTTTCCGCAAAAACCGGGGCAACTCCGCAATTGAATCCCAGTCCCAGCAAAAGCATGGTTATTCCTACGATCTTTTTCATTGTCGGTTGGTGGTTAGTAGCAAGATTAATTTTTTCTGTCCGTAAAGAGATAAAAACCGAAAGAGAAAAGGTTTAGAAGGCAATTATAGCCACCGATCGCATCGGGGCGAGGCCTTCTTCCTTTTCTCTTTAACTTTGTCGGGGATAAGTTAATCTATCTTTACAAGGTTTAACCTAACGAGTGCTAGGCGTTTCCATGTCAACACTGGAAGCATAATAGCCACCGGCAACGATATCGGACTCCTTGACGAAACCGCTATAGGCTTCCATTCCGTGTTCACCCACATCCAGACCTTCCAATTCTTCTTCGGGAGTAACACGAATACCGAGGGTAGCCTTGAGGATTGTCCAAACAATACCACTAACAATCACGGTAAATAGCCCTACTGCCACAATCCCGATAATTTGGTTAATAAACAGTTGGAATTGACCGGTGATTAAACCCGCATCTTTGTTGAAGATACCGACGGCTAAAGTTCCCAACACACCACAGACGAGGTGAACGGAAGTCGCACCCACGGGGTCATCAATTTTCAGGTTATCGAAGAAAGCCACCGAGTAAACCACGACCACACCGGCAATTAAACCGATGATTGCCGCCGACCAATAGGATACACCATCACAACCGGCAGTAACGGCTACTAAACCGGCCAGAATACCGTTAATAATCATCGAAAGGTCGGGTTTACCATCTTTCGCCCAAGCGGTAAAGGTAGCGGCAATGCCGCCCGCGGCCCCGGCGAGGTTAGTGGTGACAGCGATATAGGGTACAGTTTCATTAACTGCTAAAGCAGAACCGGGGTTAAAACCAAACCAGCCAATCCAGAGAATCAAACAACCCAGGGTCGCAATACTCATGTTATGGCCGGGTAAGGCACTGGTGCGACCGTTGATGTATTTACCCATTCTCGGGCCGAGAATTGCCGCCCCGGTTAAAGCAGACCAACCACCCACCGAGTGAACCACCGTCGAACCGGCGAAGTCTTTAAAACCAAGGTCAGCTAACCAACCGCCACCCCAAACCCAGTGACCGGTGATTGGGTACATGATACCGACGATAATTAAGCTAAAAACGAGGAAATCGACGAATTTAATCCGTTCTGCCACGGCCCCAGATACAATGGTTGCCGCCGTTCCCGCGAAAGCGACTTGGAACAGGAAGAACACCGAAGTGGGCAAATATTTCGGCATGGCGTAGGTGGCAGGATCGCTACTGCTGAGGAACCAACCTCCTGTACCGAAAAATTCGTTACTGACAGACCCAAACATCAGGGAGAAACCGATCGCCCAAAATGATATGGTGGAGAGGGCGAAAACGATCAGGTTTTTGGCCAGAACGTTAACGGCGTTTTTCTGGCGACAGAATCCCGTTTCTAGCATCGCAAAACCTGCGTTCATAAAGATCACGAGGATGGCGGCAATTAAAACCCAGATTGTATTGAGGGCGTTTTGGACATCTTCGGGAGTTAAGGGTTTCGCGTCTTGGGCGTGTACGGCCGCGTTCCCAACCACAAAAATAATCGCGGACAAGGGAACACAGGCTAACCAGACAGGGTTAATTTTCGGTAACAAACCGACAAGTTCCCCGGATTTTCGAGCAATTCGTTTCATCGTTAATTTGTTTACTTTGTTGAGTTAGTAGGTCGATTCATTACTATTGAAAATAATTACCGAGCAATTATGTCAGTTCAACCGCTAAATCCTAGGAACAGGGGTCAATCACGTCAGAAGACCAAACACCTATGGATTTATCTTGATCTGTGAGTAGTCAATGTTTTTTGATCTTTGTTTTTTTGATTTGAGATTTCTGTATCCTCTGATACGTTTAACTTTAAAATAATAAAAGTATAGAAGTGATCAATAATTTAGTTATCAGATGCGAGTTATCAGTTCACTGATTACTGTTTACTGATCACTGAAAAAAAGCTCCCCACTGATCACTGTTTACTGTTTACTGATCACTGATCAAGTCTCCCCTTCTTTGGAGAAATAAACCATGGCCCAGGCAACGGAATTTGATCGCACAATGATGCAAAGATGTCTAACCCTTGCTAGGCAAGGCTTGGGGCGGACTTCTCCTAATCCTTTGGTGGGTGCTGTGATCGTTCAAGAGGGGACAATTATCGGCGAAGGTTTTCACCCAGGGGCCGGACAACCCCATGCAGAGGTTTTCGCCCTGAGACAGGCAGCAGAAAAAGCGCGTGGTGCCACTTTATACGTCAATCTCGAACCCTGTAACCACTATGGACGTACTCCCCCCTGTAGCGAGGCAATTGTGCAAGCAGGCATTAAAAAAGTGGTGGTAGGGATGATCGATCCTAATCCCTTGGTGGCGGGGAAAGGCATTCAAAGATTAGAATCGGCAGGTATCGAGACGCTGGTGGGAGTGGAGGAGTCAGAATGTCGTCAACTCAATCAGGGTTTTATCCATCGCATCACCGCTAAAAAACCCTTCGGTATCCTCAAATATGCCATGACTCTCGATGGCAAAATTGCCGCTACTAGCGGTCATAGCACTTGGATTACTAGCCCCGCTTCTCGCCAAATAGTCCATCAATTGCGGGCGGCCTGTGATGCGATTATCGTCGGCGGTAGCACTGTCCGTCAAGATAATCCTCACCTAACCACTCACGGCCTCTCCGATCATAATCCCCTGCGCGTGGTCATGACTCGATCGCTCGATTTGCCCCCCTCCGCCCATCTTTGGGATACCAGTCAATTTCCCACGCTTGTTTATACACAAATTGATTCTAATGTCAAGCTTAAGCAACAATTATTAACAAAAGGCGTGGAAGTGATCGAACTAACCGAGGTGACACCCACTTTAGTGATGGAAAATCTCTATCAGAGGGGATTTTGTCAGGTTTTGTGGGAGTGCGGCGGCGGTTTAAGCGCCGCAGCGATCGCTGAGGACATGGTACAAAAAATTATCGCTTTTATTGCGCCCAAAATCATCGGGGGAATCCAGGCACCCACTGCCGTGGGTGATTTAGGATTCCAGTTAATGAGCCAAGCTTTACAGTTAGAAAATGTCACGGTTAATTATCTCAATCCCGATATTTTGATTGAGGCATATCTGCAAAGTAAACAGTAGAGCTACTGCAATTCACCCTCAATCGGCAAATCTCAACCAACCGCTTGTAAAAGTCAAAAAGTCATCGATAACCCCGATAATCTGGCACTTACCCCTGATTTTTGCGAGCGAGTTCTAGAAATCGCCCCGCTGCCGTCAAATCCCTTTATCAGTACGGTTATCCCCCTAGAAGAAGTTGGGCAATCGCTCTGTGATCAATAGTGCCATGATCTAGCAAAATAAAAAAGTTAGAATAGTCAAGCCCTTAGTGATTGAACGTATGACGGTACTCGAAAAAGGTAATATCACGATTCATACCGAGAATATCTTCCCTATTATCAAAAAATCTCTCTACACTGACCATGAAATTTTTCTACGGGAATTGATATCCAATAGTGTTGATGCCATCTCGAAATTAAAAATGGCTTCTTTAGCAGGAGAAGCAAGAGGAGAAGTCCCCGAACCAGAAATTAATCTCGCCATCGATAAAGAAAATCGTACCCTATCAATTACCGATAATGGTATCGGGATGACGGGGGAAGAAATCAAGAAATATATTAACCAGGTTGCCTTTTCCAGTGCGGAAGAATTTATCAATAAATACCAAAAATCAGCCAACGATTTAATCGGTCATTTTGGACTAGGTTTTTATTCGGCTTTTATGGTGGCTAAAAAGGTAGAGATTGATACTCTTTCCTATCAGGAAGGGGCTACCCCTGTCCATTGGTCTTGTGATGGTTCTCCAGAGTTTGAACTAACCGATTCTTCCCGCAGCCAAATCGGCACAACTATCACCCTCACTTTAATGGATGAGGAAGGGGAATATTTAGAACCTGCCCGCATTCGCCAGTTAGTCAAAACCTACTCAGATTTTATGCTCGTTCCCATTAAAATTGATGGGGAAGTGATTAATCAACAACGGGCTTTATGGAAAGAATCTTCTCAAAATCTGACTAAAGAAGACTACCTAGAATTCTATCGTTATCTCTATCCTTTCCAAGAAGAACCTTTACTCTGGGTACATCTGAATACCGATTATCCTTTCTTGCTCAATGGCATTCTTTATTTTCCCAAACTCAGACCGGATGTGGATGTCTCAAAAGGACAATTAAAGTTATTCTGTAATCAGGTTTTTGTCAGCGATCATTGCGAGGAAATTATTCCCGATTTCCTGATACCCTTGCGAGGAGTTATCGATAGTCCAGATATTCCTTTAAATGTGTCTCGAAGTGCTTTAACCAAAGATCGCACCGTTCGCCGTATTGCCGATTTTATTGCCAAAAAAATTGCTGATCGCCTCAAATCTCTCTATAACGAAGACGCAAAAGAATATATTCGTTGTTGGGGAGATGTGGGAACTTTTATTAAATTTGGTTCCCTGAAAGAGGATAAATTTAAACAGCAGGTAGAAGATATTTTAATCTATCGGACTACCTACAAACCCCTAGAAACCCCAGTACAAGTGGCAGTGCAAACCGCCGAAGGTGACGCATGGCAAGAAGCAACGGCGAAAACTCCCCTAGAAGCGATCGAACAGGAAGGTTATACTACTCTCAAAGCCTACCTAGAACGCCATAAAGAACGCCACGAAAATCGAGTTTTTTACTGTACCGATCCTCGTAGCCAATCCACCTACGTTGAACTCTACAAAAATCAAGGTTTAGAAATCCTTTTCTTTGATTCTTTCATCGATACTAATTACTTTATTCCTTTCCTAGAAAGAGAATACTCCGATGTGAAATTCACCCGGGTTGATTCTGAATTAGACTCGACGCTGCTCGAACAGGATCAAGCTAGTGAAATTATCGATCCCGCTAGTAATAAAACCCGGGCTGAATTGATCAAAGAAATCTTCGCCAAAGCCCTCGATAATTCCCGCATCAATATCAAAACTGAAGCCTTGAAATCCGATGATCCCCAGGGTACTCCCCCGGCAATTGTCTTACTTCCAGAAGCGATGCGACGCTTACAGGAAATGACGGCAATGATGCAACAAAAAGCCATGGCTTTCCCCGAAGAACATATTCTGATGATTAATACTAATCATCCCCTAATTCAACAGATTATCCAGATTAGTCAGGGAAGTATTGTTACCGGTAGCGGCGAATCTCCATCGGCGCAATTAGCGAAAATGCTCTGTCAGCACGTTTATGATTTAGCTTTAATCGCTCAAAAAGGATTTGATGCCGAGGGAATGCAAGCTTTTGTGGAACGTTCCAATCGCGTTCTGACTAAGCTAACCGAAAAGATTTAATCTATTGCCAAACTTTAGCTGTTTCGATATGCTAAGAGTGTGTTAATTCACACTCTATTTTTTTAGCCCGATCAATATGATCTAACGATAAGCTATCTTGCCGCCGTCAGCCTTGAATCAGTTATCAGTTATCAGTTATCAGTTATCAGATGTAAGTTTTCAGTTCACTTATACTGTTTACTGTTTACTGTTTACTGTTTACTGATAAGTAGGGAGGCACAATTATTTGTAGGATGGGTTAGCGGTAGCGTAACATGAGCGGGCGTTGGGTTTCATGCTTCAACCCAACCTACGTTCTGTTTACTGATAACTGTTTACTGATAACTGATAACTGATAACTGAAAAATGCGCTTACCCACCCTCAAATATGAGCGAGGAACCTTAATTCTCCATCCACCACCAAAAGGGAAAAAATGGCTAGATTTTGCCACTTGGGATGATCGTATTGAAAGATTTCGCATTTTGGCCATTCATTATCGTCCTCTCGTGGAAACCCTACAGGAGGAGGGCATTAACTTCCAAGATGAAGCAAAAGCTTTCAACAATTTAGAATTAATTGCCAGTTTTGAACGGGAACCCTACCCCCACCAAACGGAAGCGTTAATCGCTTGGAAAAAATCCCAGAGAAGGGGTGTTATCGTCCTTCCCACCGCTGCCGGCAAAACCTATCTTGCCCAATTAGCTCTACAATCGACTCCCCGCAGTACCTTAATTATCGTGCCGACTATTGATTTAATGCACCAATGGTATGCCCAGATGTTGGCGGCTTTTCCCGATGCCGAGGTGGGATTATTAGGGGGAGGTTCTAAGGATAATAGTGCTATTTTAATCGCCACCTATCAAAGTGCGGCAATTTATTCAGAAACTCTTGGCAATCGTTACGCTTTTTTGATTTTTGATGAATGTCATCATTTACCATCGGATTTCTTTCGGAAAATAGCGGAAGATTCGATCGCACCCTATCGTTTAGGCTTAACAGCAACACCGGATCGCGGTGATGGTAGTCATCAAGATTTAGATTATCTTATTGGTGCAATTGTTTATCAAAAAAGTCCCCAAGACTTGTCAGGAAAAGCCCTAGCGGATCATGAAATAATTCAAATTAAAGTGAAACTATCCGCCAAAGAACAGGAAAAATATCAAGAAGCAATTAAGATTCGCAATGATTTTTTAAGAAGAAATAATCTCAGTTTGTCTGGTTTAGATGGTTGGCAAAATTTTGTCATGATTAGTGCCAGAAGTAGCGAAGGGCGCCGGGCGATGTTAGCGCACCGGGAGTCGAAGGAAATATCCTCCGGAACCCAGGGAAAATTGCGGATTTTAGCCGAGTTAATCTGTGAACACTATCCGGAACCAATTTTAATTTTTACCAACGATAATGCCACAGTTTACCGCATTTCCGAAAGCTTTTTAATACCTGCCATAACCCATCAAACTCCCGTGAAAGAACGCCATGAAATCCTGACCCGTTTTCGTCAGGGAGAATACAAAATTCTGGTGACTTCCCATGTTCTCAATGAAGGGGTTGATGTGCCGGAAGCGCGCATCGCGATTATTTTATCGGGAACCGGTTCCACTAGGGAATATATTCAGCGTTTAGGACGGGTGTTAAGAAAAGGCCAACAAGAGGATAAACGGGCGATTTTGTATGAAGTGATAGCCGAAAATACCACGGAGGAAAAAACCTCCCAACGACGACGGGGAGAGCATAAAAATAAAACTAGCTATAAAACCGGTAATCGACAATTGGAATTATTGCCTTCTGCTCCGAAAAAATCTTTTTCTTTCCCGAAAGCTGCCGAATCTTCTACCCCTTGGGTAAGTTCTCCGGAGTCAGAGGAAGAATAGAAAATTTCTCTGGGGATTTTCCTCTATAATAAAGGTAAGTAGGTAGGTGTTAAAAGTTGTCAGATACCCCCCTTATCAAGCTATCCATTAGTCGGATCTTTCTTAACAAAAAGAGAAGAAACTTAAAAAAAGGGGAAACGATTGATAGGTATAGTTTTGAAAGAAGGAATCAAGGTGGAGGTAAGCAAAAAAATGGAGAAATGGGC
>NZ_JADBSZ010000288.1:0-7028 GCF_020246425.1 Microcystis sp. M079S1 | reverse complement strand
TCGCTCAGGTTTGCTGATCACCCTAAGTAGGGGGAGAGCCTTCGAGTTCCCCCGCAGCTAAGGGACTTGCGCTTTGATAATGTGCCATCTGGCTGGTCTGATTCTTCTACAGAGCGATTTTCTGGCCGGGATATTATTCCCACGCAAGTCCCTTAGTAGTCACCAGCCTCTTCTAACTGATAACTGATAACTGATAACTGATAACTGATAACTGGTTAAGGCCTAGCATAAAAACTGAAAAAAACTCGAAAAATTAATAATAATTTAAATAACTTGACTGCTTGAGAATAATCAGATTTTTGCTGATAGCTAAACCCTGACGGCTGGCAAAATAACAGAAATTCTTAAGAAGCTAAAGGGTTTAAATCCCCAGAGAGAGCATTGTAGAATGAAGCGGTTAGTTATCTACTAGAAGATAGGGCTTTTCCATACCAGCGAAACAATTCTATTCAAATCTTTAACCCAAATTGCCAAGGAGACTGAGTTTTAATGTCTGTTAATTTTCTGGGAGTTGGTTTGTTTCACCCTCTCCTTACCCCTTATCTCGCCCTCCATATTCCCGACGGCTTTTTGAGTCCATCGGTGAGTCTATTTACTTGGATAATTGCCGTCGTCCTGATTGGCTTTTCTCTCAAAAAAGTGCGCGGTCACTACGCTGAACGGGCTGTACCTTTGATGGGAGTTTGTGCCGCCTTTATTTTTGCCGCCCAGATGATTAATTTCCCCATTCCGGGGGGAACCTCCGGACATTTGTTAGGGGGGACTCTCGCGGGGGTTTTACTCGGTCCCTGGGCGGGTTCTCTGGTGATGGCGGTGGTTTTTATTGTTCAAGCTTTATTTTTTCAAGATGGCGGTTTAACGGTTTTAGGGGCAAATATCGTCAATATGGGTCTGATCGGGACGTTTGGCGGTTATTATCTCTATCTGGGGATTAGGAAAGCCCTCGGTTTTAATAGTTGGCGCAGTATGGCGATCGCTGTTGCCATGGCTGCTTGGACAAGTGTGGTGGTGGCGGCGTTGGCTTGCGCCCTGCAATTGGCTTTATCGGGGACTGTACCGCCTTTATTCGCCCTTTTTGCCATGTTATCTTGGCATATCCTCATCGGTATCGGGGAAGCGGTGATTACCGTTTTCGCTGTCGGTTATATCTGGCGAACCCGTCCCGATCTCCTCTACGATCCGCCCCATTCCGTTAATACCTCTGTTCCGCCTTCCTACGCTTCTCGTCAATAAAGCAATTAATTCGATGAATATTCGCAGAAATAGCCAATTTTTTCTGATTGGTCTGGTATGCTCCCTAATTGTCGCCGTTTTTCTTTCTCCCTTTGCCAGTCCCGATCCCGACGGACTCGATCGAGTGGCGGAAGACTTGCAATTTAGCCAAAAAGAAGACCCTAACGCCCTCGGTAATCAATTACCTTTCGCCCGAATTTTTGATGGTTATGCCCTCAAAGGTGTTCCCGAAGGTGTCGCCACTCCCCTCGCCGGTTTTCTGGGAACTCTTGCCACTTTCGGCATCGCTTGGGGTATCGGTAAATTAGTCATTCCAAAATCCCAAAATCAGGAGTAAGGAGATGGGAGTCGAGGAGTGGGACGTGGGGACGTGGGGACGTGGGGCATTTAGCTGAAATTTCCCTAAATCCCTAAATCCCTAAATCCCTAAATCCCTAAATACCCTTTCTAACTGATAACTGATAACTGATAACTAATAACTGATAACTGATAACTGATAACTGATAACTGAATAAATGCTACACATTGCTACTTTTTCTTGCAAAAATGAGCGCCAAAATTTCGTTTTTTGGCAGAGACTTGCGCCCCATACCCGGGTTTTAGTTACTCTTTTGTTAGTTTTTGCCACAGCCTTAACCCCGAATGGTAGCTGGGAAACTTGGGCGATTTACGGATTAGGATTAATTATTTTAATTCTGATCAGTCGGGTGACTATGCGCGTACTTGTACAAAGAGTAGCGATCGAATTTGTCTTTATCGGTGTGGTTTTATTGGGAACTCTTTTTCGCGATGGCGGCGAAATTCTTTGGTCTTGGGGATTTTTGCGGGTAACTAGCGGGGGATTGCTGGTTTTAGGCAGTGTCGCCCTAAAAGCTTTTCTCTGTCTTTGTACGGTCAATATTCTGGTTTTAACGACAGCGATTCCTGACCTGTTGCAAGCATTAGTTACCCTAAAAACTCCCCCTTTATTGGTGGCAATTTTGGCTTCTATGTACCGTTATCTAGCTGTTTTGATCGCTGAATTTAATTCCATGCGAAGGGCAGCAATTGCGCGCAATTTAATGAGTAGTCCCCGATGGCAACGGTTGCTAGTGGGACATATAATCGGCGCTTTATTTATCCGTACCTACGAACGTGGCGATCGCATTTATCAAGCCATGTTATCGAGGGGTTACACCGGTTCCTTGCCCTCTGTACAGGTTCCCCAAAGCAAGCTGAAAGATTATCTCGCTATAATTTGCATAGTAATTCTGATCCTCTGGGGTCAAATGGTACATCTACTCAGGTAAAAGTCTCGTTTTTCATGCACCACAACCCGATTTTTATTGAAAACCTAGTTTATACCTATCCTGACGGTACAGAAGCGTTAAAGGGTATTAATTTAGCCATTGAAGCTACGGAAAAGGTGGCTTTAGTCGGGGCCAATGGATCGGGAAAATCCACCTTATTATTGCATTTTAACGGTATTCTCCCGCCGCAAACGGGTAAAATCACCGTCGGTCCCTACCAAGTTAAACCGGAGAATTTAGAAAATATCCGCAATTTTGTCGGTTTAGTCTTCCAAAACCCCGACGATCAGCTATTTATGCCCACTGTCTGGGAAGATGTGACTTTTGGCCCGATGAATCAGGGAATTCGGGGAGAGGATTT
Organism: Microcystis sp. M079S1; assembly: GCF_020246425.1. Lineage (NCBI taxonomy): Bacteria > Bacillati > Cyanobacteriota > Cyanophyceae > Chroococcales > Microcystaceae > Microcystis > Microcystis sp. M079S1. The sequence continues at coordinate 4,145 of NZ_JADBSZ010000288.1, read as the reverse complement.
AAACCATCGCTGTCATCATGCTTTACACGCGGTGGGATTGGATTCCAAGCATTACGGTAAGAGAAACAGTCAGAATCTATCGGGGGGTGAAAAAAAACGCGTGGCGATTGCGGGGGTTTTAGCCATGTTGCCGCAGGTCTTAGTTTTTGATGAACCTAGCGCCCAACTGGATCCCCGATCCCGTCGGCAATTAATACAACTGTTAGCCACTTTACCCCAAACCCAAGTGATCGCCACCCATGATCTCGATCTGGCTTTAGAACTATGCGATCGCACGGTGGTTTTAAGTCGTGGTCAGGTGGTGGGAGAGGGAGAAACCGCTAAGATTTTAAGTAATCGGGAATTTTTGGAAGAACACGACCTGGAAATACCCCTTTGTTATAGTCGTCCCTACTGTGCGATCGCTGATGCGCCCTCACAAGTCAGTGATCAGTGATCAGTTATCAGTTATCAGATGTGAGTTTTCAGTTCACCGATTACTGTTTACTGGACGGCTACGCCGTGCCTTTGGCAACACTGAAAAAAAGCTCCCTTTTCCCCTCTCATAGACAGTCTTAACGAGTGATTTAGATAGTCAACAGCAAACGCTACTTAGCGGTTAATTTTTGGGATTCTAAGGGAGAATGATGTAATAACATTAATTGATTTTCTTGTAAGATTTCGATAGCATAAGCAAGGCCAGAAGTATCGCTAAATTCAACTTCAAAAACATTTGGCTCATAGACTTCTACAATTGTTCCCACTTGCCCGCGATATAATCCCAATTGGGGTAAGTCTTCTAATAAAGCAACCACATCTAAGAGTTTCATTTCATTATCTCCTTAAAGTACATAACAAGTAACTAAACGGGGAAAATTTTCCTCGTTTCTGATTATCCAAACACTGTGAATAATAGCCGTTTTGTTTTGATGATTCAGGGGCAAGTCAATAATATACTTTTGGCCATATTGATTGATTTTATCGGGAATAGCATCATAGGTTTTAACGGCTTCTAAGAGTGCGTTTTTAAGAAATTGAACGTCATCAATATCTAAGTTTAAGGCCGATTTAAAAACACGGGCTTTATGCCGTCCATCGGCATGATTTAGATTTAGGGAATAACCAGTTAGTTTGTGATCATCTATGATGGTACTTTCAGGATGAGGCAGTTTCACTTCCAACAAAAAACTCGGCTCTCTTGGTTTGGTTAGATTAAATGTAGCCTAGCATATACTTTTCTGTTCGGTTATCCCGAGAGAATTAAGGATAAACTGAAGTCTGATGCACAATTTTGAGATTTATTATCGGTTTCTTGCATAGAAGAGAGGACAAAAGCGAGAAAGTCTGACATTCTTGGGATAGGTAGCACGAAAATCGAGGCCATTTCTCACGATGCAAGCTCTGCTAGAAAAAGCTCAGATAGCGTTGAATAAAAAGGACTGGGAGACAGTAAACGCCAGCATACAGCGACTTTTAAACCAAAAAGATGCTATTGAACCGATTATTAACGATAAAATCCTCGATTTAGCCCTAGAAGCTTTACAAAAATGTGATTTTCAACAGCGATGGGAGATAGCGAAACTATTTCCTCAAATCGGTCAATCGGCGATCGCTCCTTTAATTGCCCTGTTAGAATCCGAGGAACAAGATGGGGAAATGCGCTGGTTTCTGGCGAGAATTCTCAGTCAATTTGACGATCGAGCCTGTATTCTCGCTCTCAGTCAATTATTGCAAAAATCGGAGGAGGAGGAAATCAGCCAAATGGCTGCGGCTGCTTTAGCTAATATCGGCAGTTCTGCCATCTCTAGTTTAGGACAATTACTGTCCGACTCTGATACCCGTTTTTTAGCCGTACAAGCTTTATCACAAATTCGCCGGCCAGAAATTGTCGAACCGCTTTTAACCGTAGTTAAGGATGAATCTAGCGCCATTCGGTCCATGGCGATGGAAGCTTTAAGCAGTTTTCACCATCCCCAGATTACTGCGATTATCCTCGATGCTTTACAGGATCCGGCCATCGAGGTGCGACGGGAAGCAATTAAAGCTAGTAGTTACCTAGGGTCAAATTATCCCCAAGCAGATTTAGTTAACCATCTGCAACCGCTGTTATTCGATATCCACCTCGATATCTGTCAGGAAACGGCGATCGCTCTCGGTCGTATCGGCACAGCAACCTCAGCCAAAGCTTTAAATCCACTGCTGCAATCTTCCTTAACTCCCGATAGTTTAAAATTAACTGTAGTACGAGCCTTGGGCTGGATCGAGGACGGAGAAGCTTTAAATTACCTAGAAAAGGCTTTATATAGCGAAAATGTCCTAATTTGTCGTGAAATTATCGCTATTCTTGGCCGGCAAACCCCCCAGAAATTCCGCCGACAAGCAGGGGCAATTCTCAGTAATTTTTATCACTCCCATCCCGCGATCCTCGCTCATACGGCAGTTAAACAGTCTCTAGCGATCGCTTTAGGAGAATTAGATCGGGACAATAAAAGTATTTTGCTGACTTTAGCAGCCGATGGGGAAGCAATCGTCCGTCTCCATGCTCTCAGCGCCCTAAAAAAGCTAGATCATGCAACTATATAGGGTTTGCTGAAAAAGTTTGTTGGTGCGGTTAGGAGTCGGTCGTCAGTAGCCGGTCGTCGGTCGTTTCAGGCTTTGTTGTCCTCTTTTTTTTGTACCAGTTTGTGTACTCAAAGAAGGATAATGCAAGGTTTTTGAAGGTCTTAATCCTATTTTCGCAGCACTAACATCGGATTTTAGCAGGTCAAAAGCCTTATTTTAAAAGGGTTTTACCATTATTGAGCCAGCCCTACATAGAGGACATTATCAAAGGATCAAGCATTACTCCCACTCCTGTAAGTCTCTGAGCCAATTTTGCAGCAAGCTAGTTAATTGAGTACGGCGAGTTTCAAAATTGCCAGCAATTGAGAGCAAGCTAACCCCCACCAGCAATCCGATAATCCATTTAAGCAGGGGATAAAGGACAATCAAAATTACCAACTGATAGAAAGCATTAGCCACAAAAGTAAAAGTGCCAAGATAGAGGAAGGCGCGAATTCGTAAGGCTAATCCGGCAAAAATTGCCACTAAACTGAGAATACCAGGCAGGATTCCCGTCTGATGATGAAACCAGAGAGCCGCACTAGCAATAATGCCTGTTCCCAAGAGGCGGAGCAGGTGGCGCAAGGATTTGCCTTGCCTCCCCTGACAGGTAGGTTCTATCCAGACAAGACAGAGGAGAGACAGTCCGACAAGACTGCTGTAGGCGAAGGGAGTTGCCAGAGAGAAATCCGCCAGCCAACGGGCGATCGCCCAATTCACTAACAGTAGGGTAAGATAGCGCCACCGGGGTTGCTGCCGCAGCCAAGCCAGCCAAGCATAGAATCCAGCCACCACCAGCAAACTTAGGGGATTGAGCTTGTCTAAACTGCCCCCAAGGGCGAGTCCTGGAAGAACAAGAGCGAGGAATTGCCAAGGACGAGGCGGCCAGCCCCAAAGCCGCCAAGGGAGCAGATAGGTGAAAACAGCCACCCCAGAGGCGATTACTCCCAACCAAGAAACTAGGTATTGAGAGAAGAATTCCATCGGAGGAATAGTATTGGCAGCATAAACCCCAATCCCAGTGGCTTCTAGAATACCCAGATAGACCCAGATTTCAGCGATCGCCTGGTCAGGATGGTTGCGCCCTTGCCAGATAGCATAACGAGTCAAAAAGATACCGGTTGCCAATCCCAACAGTTGATTGACTGCAACGGGATAGAATAAAGCCCCTAGTAACAGGCAACTGCCCAAAGCCCAGTGCAGGTGGGCAACCAACTTCAATTCTGAACCCGTCAGATGCAAGTAGCCAGCCAACCAGGGAGAGAGCAACCGATAGCCGTAAACCAAGCTGGCGGCCAGGGCTGCCATTGCCAAAAAATGATTTCTCCAAACCAGTTTCGGATTGTTTGACAACTCTTGGTAAAAACACTGGAGGATTTTGCCAACCATTCCGAGATGGATAGCAGTCCCTCTGTCGGATTCTTTGAGGTTTCATAAATCTTTCTGAATTCTTCCTTTAATTCCTGCATCTTTTTCAAATTTGGAAAATTTTCTTTGATAGCTTCTAGTTTAATTTTTTGGGGTTCCGTTAAATCTTCTTCATTTTTTAACAGGCTATATTTACT
>NZ_JADBSZ010000287.1:0-10165 GCF_020246425.1 Microcystis sp. M079S1 | reverse complement strand
ATTTTCTCTTTCTCGCTCCATACCCCTTTTAATGCTATACATTCTCATTAACCCTTTTAACCTTTGAATTAATTTTAGTTATTATGTACTACTTTAATAGCTTTTTTGATCTGTGACAGTTGAGGGTGCGGAATGTGGGATTCAAGTGTTGCTTGACTTAGCTGCGAGGGGAGGCGATCTCCGTAACAATTTAGATTGAGGATGATATGAACAAAGTTTATCGAACTTTAGCAATTGGTGGAGTTTCCTTTTCGCTTTTCACGCTATTAAATTTAGGCTCTACTAGAACAATTGCAGCATCACTTCAGGATTTTCCCGTTCCGCCAGAAGATATACCATCTTGGGTGGACCCTAAACTTATAGCTTTTGCTGAATATGACTACACACTTACTCCAGGAGGATTAGGACAACACACTAATTTGATAAAAGGTCCTGAATCCCTTTTTGATGAAACACAGAGTGGTATTTCTAGCTTAATAGGAGACTGGTCTTATACTCCAGGCTCTGGTTGGGATGGAAGCTTCAACGGAGGTTTAGCGGATGAACAATCATTAACAATTGTATTCAACGTTGCTAACCTCAGAGTTCCAACAAACTTCAAAACACTAGAAGTCGCTTTCGATTTTAAGCAAAATTTGTTTGACTACATAATTGACTGTCAAGTAATGACCGATAACCCTAATGATAAAGTAGGCAAGTTGTGTGGAGTATTTGAAAAAAAACCCAAGCAATTAAAGTTTTTTGCAAGAATTACTCCGCAGCCAAACTTCGCCAAACTAATAGTAAAATTAACCAAACGTCCAATTCCTCCATTGAATGAAAATTTTTTGGGTATAAACCAAGATCAAGATTCAATCTCGTTTACTGAAACTATTCTTTTCGATCAATGTAAGCCTATTCCTGAACCCTCTACAGTCCTCAGCCTCCTCGCCCTCGGTACTCTCGGCGCAGCTTCAACCTTCAAGCGCAAATTGAAGCCATCCAAATCAGCCGAAAAAGAAACCACAAAAGTTGGCTAAATTGCTCACAAAAAATACAATAAATGCCCCCTTGATTTAGTCAGTTGGGGGCTTTTATTTTTAGTCCATGTTTCTATTTATTGATTTTTTTTATCGAATGGCAACTTTTAAATCATACTAAATCCGTTGAGTAACGCACAGAAAACGGGTTTCTCGGAGAAACCCGTTTTCTGCTCATGCACTCATGCAAAAAGGGAAATAAATAATCAGTGTTTAATAACCAGATTTAGTATCAATAGGGTCAAGTTGAATGAGTATGGTGATTTTGTGCTACAATAGAGGTCTGTTAAAAGTAAAAAAACAATCAATTAAGTAGGTAGGCGTTAAAAATTATCAGACACCCCCCTTATCAAGGGGGGCAGGGGGGATCAACACCCCCCTTATCAAGGGGGGCAGGGGGGATCGAACCTAAAATACATTTTTAATTTAATTATAACCAGCTACTTACCATGAATAGCAAGACAGAAATCACTATTCAAGTTCCTTTAGAAATTGCTAGATATTACGCTAAAATTCAACCCAATGACCGAGGGAACATAGAAAACAAATTAACTGAAACTATTCAATTAGAATTAGAAAAATATCGTCAAAAAGCAGCGGCGAGATTATCAACAATTATGGATCAAGCTAGTGATGAAGCAGAAGCTAAAGGATTAACTCCAGATATTTTAGCGTCTATTTTAGAACAAATTGAGAGTTAATCACATTATTAAAAACGGATTAGCTGTAGGGCTAATTCATGAATTAGCCCTACAATAGGCGTTGTTATTCTGATCTGACAACGCCGATAAATCAACAGGGATTCTCAATTTGCTCGGGAAATGTGCGTCGCCAGGGCCGCCGATTGTAGGATGGGGGTAGTGGTGACGGAATCCGTCGCTAGGGTAAAGAGAGGATTGGAGAGGATACCGGCCAGGGAAGTCGCCACTAGGGAGAGGACAATACCCACCTGTAGGGGACGCATCCCGGTAAGAGTCCAATTGATAACGGGGTAATTTTTCACCGCATCGGACATCTCTTGGGGTTCCTTGACCACCATCATTTTGACCACACGGATATAGTAGTAAATCGAGGCCACACTGGTGACTAAACCAACGAGGACGAGGGCATAAAGTCCCGCTTGCCAACCAGCCCAGAATAGATAAATCTTGCCAAAGAAGCCCGCTAGAGGCGGAATTCCCCCCAAAGAGAGCAGACAGATGCTTAAACAGAGGGTTAGCAGCGGATCTTTCTGGTAGAGTCCCGAATACTCAGCGATTTGATCGGTTCCAGTCCTGAGGGCAAAAAGAATCACACAGGCAAAAGCCCCTAGGTTCATGAACAGGTAAATTAACAGATAGAAAATCATGCTAGAGTAACCCGCGTCAGTACCGGCGGTTAAACCAATCATGACAAAACCCGCCTGACCGATCGAGGAATAGGCTAACATCCGTTTCATGCTAGTTTGGGCCAAGGCGACCACGTTGCCGAGGATCATACTCAAAATTGCTAGGGCGATAAAGATAAACCGCCATTGTTCGCTCACTAGACCGAAAACCGTCACTAATAGGCGAATTGCTAGGGCAAAACCAGCCGCTTTGGAACCCACCGAGAGGAAAGCCACCACGGGAGTGGGTGAACCTTCGTACACATCAGGAGTCCACTGGTGAAAGGGAACCGCCGAAATTTTGAAAGCGATACCGGCAATCACAAACACTAATGCGATCGCTAAGGCCAGGGACTGACCACCGTTAACAGCGGTTAATTTTTGGGCAATGGCACTTAAACTGGTTTCACCTCCGGATAAACCGTAGAGAAGGGAAACACCGTAGAGGAAAATCGCCGAACTAGAAGCTCCAATTAACAGGTATTTTAAGGCGGCCTCGTTTGATCGAGGATCCCGCTTCATGTAACCGGTCATTAGATAGGAGGAAATACTGAGCATTTCTAGGGAGATGAAGATCATCACCAATTCACTAGCACCGGATAGGAACATTCCCCCGATAGTCGCAGTGAGCATAATGGCTAAAAATTCCGCTAGGGAGGTTCCCGCTTGTTCCACATAACGCACCGACATCAGCACTGTGGAGGCGGTAGAAAGGGCAATAATCCCCCTAAAGACGATACTGAGATTATCCCCCTCAAAAGCCCCTAAAAAAGCCACCGGTTTCGGATTGTCCCAGGTAAAGTAGAGAGCAACCACAGCAGCGAGCAGACCAGCGATCGCAACGTAGGGCAGCCAACTTCTGGCACTTCGTCCCACGATTAAATCGCCGATTAAAATCACCATCAGGGTAATAATCAGGATTCCTTCGGGCCAGATAACGCCGGCGTTTAGCTGACTGGCAACAAGACTAGAAAAATCCATATTGATTGAGGTTAAAGGAATTTGAAGTTAAAAAAGGCTTAATACAAGCTTAGGGCATTTCATCAGTGATTCAGTGATCAGTTATCAGTTATCAGTGATCAGGTGTGAGTTTTCAGTTCACCGATCGCCGCTATCGGGTCAAAATATCTAAAAACCCAGATAAATTTGAGATAATCTTAGCTTTTATGGGTAGGATGGTTATCTATTGTCTTTTTCCTCCTCCTGTCTCCGATTCTCGGAGTCTCGGATTCTTCTTACCTAACGGAGGATTTTTGATTTTTGCAGCCGAGCTAATTTCTGATGGTGACAAGTTGTCACCGAGATGTATCCACGTTAACAGGGAAAAAGTGAAAACTCAGGAAATCATGACATAGACTGGCATCGTTAGTTGTCATTGAAGGATTCTGGTAAAATCAGGCTAGGGAAACACCCGGAAAATCACTTGTTTTCGAGCCATCCGCTTGATTTTGTTGTTGAAAAACTTTCTAGTTCGCTCAATCCTTTTCCTTTAGCGCTCGCTTGAATGAGTAACGAAACCTATCTCAATCATCCCACTTTCGGTCTATTATACAGAGTCTGTCTATTAGAAGAACATCAGGAATTATTTACCACTCTTTATGCCCAACGTCTTTTTTTTCTGGTGACGGTGGGGCCCAAAAAAGTCTCGTTCGATCCGATTAGTCGTTCCGATGCTCGTCTTTTGGTGGAAAACCGGCTGCGGAATTTGCGACGGCGCAGTAATATGCAAGAATTTAACAGTCTCAACCAAACTTATCAACAAACCTTTTCAGTCTAGTTCATGACGATCGCTAGTCGTATCGAGTCAATCCGTCTTACCCTACCCCCCTCCACGCGCCTGATTGCTGTCAGTAAACAGGTATCGAGCGATTATATCCGTCAAGCTTACCGGGCAGGAGTGAGAGATTTTGCTGAAAGTAAGCTACAGGAAGCAATCTCGAAGCAGCAAGAACTAAAAGACCTCCCAGATATTTATTGGCACTTTATCGGGCATCTACAGGCAAATAAAGCCCGCAAAGTCCTAGAATCTTTTGATTTAATCCATTCCCTCGATAGTTTAAAATTAGCCCAAAGACTCGATCGCCTAGCGGCGGAATTAGAGATTAATCCCCAAGTTTTGCTACAGGTGAAAGTTGTCCCCGATCCCGATAAGTTCGGTTGGGACACGGCCGAATTACTAGCAGATATTCCCGCTTTAGTCAACTGTAAACAGCTAAAAATTCAAGGTTTGATGACAATTCTGCCCCGAGGATTATCCGCTGGGGAAAAGTTAGCCGCCTTTGAAAAAACCGGGGATTTAGCCCAAATAATCGAGAATAGCTCTAGTTTATGCCTGCCTCATCTATCCATGGGGATGTCTAACGATTATCCTCTGGCCATCAAGGCCGGAGCCACTTTGATCCGGGTGGGAACCAGCATCTTTGGCGATCGCATTTACTGAACCATCTCCGTAAATTTACAGAAAAAACTCCTAGTAATTTTAATAATCGGTGACAATATATCTTAAGATTACAGCGTTCAGTCTAGAAACCGGTGGTTAGAAATGAGGAATTGACTTTTTCCCAATCCCTGAAAACTATCCCCTGATAACTGATAACTGAAAAGAGGGAACTAACCGCTGCCTCCAGACGACTAGAATGACGAACCCTGAACAAAATAGTTCTCCTGTACCAAGTGAGAGCAAAAGTTGTTAAAGGCCACTAAAATAACCCCGACTCTAGCCAAGACCACCTAAAAAATCTTTTGAAGGACACTTAGACTGTGAACAACATTTTTACCAAACTCAAAGATTTTGTCGGCATCTCCGAACAACCAGAAGACGAAGACGAAACCGACTACGAAGAAATGAACTGGGAAAAGTCTTCCCCCCAAGATAGGGATCAAAACGAAGAAGAAGATCCCCTCAATCGTCGTCAACGCGAACCTTTAAATCTCAGTACAGCCACATCTATGGGACTCAACAGAAGCAACGTGATCGGTATGCCAGGTATTAACAACAATAATGCAGAAGTAGTCGTGATCGAGCCCCATTCCTTCGAGGAAATGCCCCAAGTTATCCAAACCCTGAGAGAACGCAAATCGGTGGTTTTAAACCTCAACGTCATGGATCCCGAAGAAGCACAAAGAGCCGTGGATTTTGTCGCCGGTGGCACTTACGCGATTGATGGTCATCAAGAACGCATCGGTGAGAGTATTTTCCTATTTACTCCCAGCTGCGTTAAAGTTAGCACCCTTTCCGGAACCATTCACGATATCACCGACAACCCGAAAATGGCTCGTCCCGTTTCCCCCGCACCTGCTTGGGGTGCCGAAAGCAGTCGATTAGCTCAATGAATCCTCCCATAGTCCTCTCGTCAAGTTTGTCGAAGCTAGAAATCGATCGATTCTCGAGAGGATGCGTTTTTTTGGGGGTAAGACCTCTAAATCGGCCTTTTTTTCTGTTTACTTTTTACTTTAAATAATACTGTGTCTATTCGTTTAGGAATTATTGGCGGTGGAGTGATGGCCGAGGCTATTCTCAGCCGTTTATTAAAAAAAAATATTTATAGTCCCGAAACGGTGTTAGTCAGTGAACCCCAATCCCAACGGCGCAACTTTTGGGTTAATACCTACGGAGTACAAGTCAGTGAGGATAACCGGGAAGCCGCTAGAGCAACTGAGGTGTTAATCTTAGCGATAAAACCGCAAATTTTAGAGCAAGTAGTGAATAGTTTGCTGGGAATACCCGAAAAACCCTTGATTATCTCGATTTTAGCAGGAGTTACCCTCAATCGCTTAGAAATGGGCTTTCCCGATCGCCCTGTGATCCGGACGATGCCCAATACCCCCGCCACGGTGGGACAAGGGGTTACAGCGATCGCACCCGGTCGTCATGCGGAACCGGAACATCTGGCCGTAGCCAGAGATATTTTTGCTGCGGTCGGTTCGGTGGTGGAAGTTCCCGAAGCTTTGATGGACGCGGTAACGGGATTATCGGGATCTGGACCGGCATTTGTGGCCTTGATGGTGGAAGCTTTAAGCGATGGTGGTGTGGCGGCCGGATTACCGCGAGCGATCGCATCTCAATTGGCCCTAGAAACAGTTTTGGGGACGGCAACCCTATTAAAAGAATCGGCCATACATCCGGGAGAATTAAAGGATCGCGTCACTAGCCCCGGGGGAACGACGATTGCCGGGGTGAGACAATTAGAAAAAGGCTCTTTTCGATCGACTATTATCGAGGCAGTAGTGGCGGCCTATCATAGATCTAAAGATTTAGGGCGTAGTTCTGAAAAGTAAACCTTTTCGCCACAGAAATACACCGTAACCCAATAGCGTTAGGAAAGCACACAAAGCGGTCGCCGTGCCAGCGATCAGGGCATTTGTCCAACCGTAGGATAGCTCTAGGATATAACTACCCTGTGCTAACTTGACCAGTATAGTTCCATCCTTGCCCATTTCTAGGGGTTGGGGTTGACCGTTAACGGTTAACTGCCAAGCGGGATAATAATAAAGACGGACTCGCAGGATGGCAGGTTCTTGGACTTCTACCTTTAATTTTCGGTGATAACTTCCCCAATGTTCGACTTTCACTTGCCCCTGACCACTAACCAGGGAAAATCGCGGTTCTCCAATTTGGGGAACTGGAAGGGGCGTATTGGCAGTGAAAGTTAAGGGTAGTCCCGAATCGGAATATCTTTCCCGGACAAAATCTGGATAATTGCCCGATACTGGTAAGAAGGGGCGGTACTCGGGAACGTCGATCAGTTTATCTTGGAAGGGATCATTAAGAATAGTTTCTATCCAAGGACGGATAAAGACTTTGCCTTTGCCACCACTATGAAGGGTAGGATAAGCATAAGTGTCTTTGAAACCAGAACGTAGGTTAAAAAGAATAATCAGGGTAATGAGAGTTAAGCCCAAGAATTTCCAGAAATAACCTCCTCGCAGCAGTCCATCAATAGCTACACTGCACAGATAAGCGCCGGCGAAGAATAATAATGACAGTATCCTGTAGGGAGTTTCTAGCTTTTGCAGTGGTGAAATCGATTGCCAAATCCAATTTGACCCCGGACTGACCAAGAATAAAACCATTAACATTACTGCTACGGCGTAGATAATATTTCTTTTTTGCGCTGCTGATGGCCTCTGGCTCAGATAGGCGATGAGAGCGAGAGTAAACAAACAGAATAACTGTAAAAAAAGTTGATTACGAAAGTTTTGAGTCAATAAGTCTAATAAATTGATATAATCACCCAAAAAGGCAAAGACGTAATTGATGTTGGTGAAGGGCTGTTCTAAAACTGCCGGCAGTAGGTAAAAAGCGGCCATCGCCAAACCTAAAGCCATAAATGTAAGAGTGACAAAAACTTGTCTGAAAGAATGCCGTCGCCACAAAGATAAAGTATACAAACCTCCAGCGATCGCATAAATGAGCAAACTGGGTGTATGGGTTAAAGCGACCAGCATCCAAAAGCAAGCCAGAATAATCCGCCATTGCGGCTGCTGAATCGCCCTATCAATCACAAATAGACCGATAGGAATCCAAATTAAGGCAAATAGACTCGCTAACCCTCCACCATTGAGGAGACCGAAGACAAAGGGAGAGGTCATGTAAAAAACAGCACCTCCGAAAGCTGCTAAGGGATGCCACTGACTGCGACCATAGAGATAAAAGGCACTTCCGATCAGAAAAATCCCCAAAGAAAAAACCGTGCTAATCGCTTGTTCGCTATTGAGTCCAATTAGTTTGAAAAAAGAGGCAATGTAATAGACGAGAGGTGGATAGAACACAAAGGTGGGACTACCGTAACCGAAGTTGGTTCCTGCTAACCAGCGAGGATAGAAAATACCTTCTCTAATCTGTTCGGAAAAATGCTGAATCCAAGTAATATGCCAACGTAAATCGCCCAATCCATTTAGTCCATGACGGATCATGCGCGAATTAATTACAATTGTTGCCAGTAAAATTAAAACAATTGCCCCTACATCCCACCAATATGTCGGTAAAAAAGGAGTTTTGCCAAACAATCGCCATTCCGATCTATATCCATTAGTTTGCATAATTTCATTCTCTTAAGTTCTGTTTATGTTATGCTTAGGTGTCCTAAAAGTCAAGAAAGCTATGGTCTGTAGTTAACGATAACCTCTGACAGGGGGACAAGAAACATGAAATCCATACACCATAAGCTTTCCATTGCTTTTGATCGAAAAAGTTCCCTATGCCAAATCCCACTTATTAATAATTATTTTTAATAAGCTTGCCCCTATCCTCGATTCTTTTGTTGGCTTTTTGCTGGTTATTGATCGATCTATTTCTAGCAAGATAAGCTCAAAGCCTCTGTGGGCAAAGCTTATAGCTCGCTTGTACCCCTGTCAGCGATAACCTAGCAGTGCCAGACATTAAATCAAGATAATTTTCAGCCTTGTCTTAACGTTTTTTCTTTTTTACCGGTTTTTGAGCCACTTTTCCAGAACGTTTGTAGGCCGATCCGATCCAATCACTACAACTATGACTCATCGCCCCTAATTCTAAACCCAGGAAAATAGCGATCGCTACCCGGGGATACTGTTGCCATAATGCGATCGCTTGCTGCGGCCACAGTCGCCAATCCCAGTCTATACCCCAGAAACTTTGCAGGATCGGAATGATGATGATCGCCGCTAGTAAAAGAAAACTACCGAAGTAAAATAACCGAAAAATTGTGCCGATCAATAAACCGTGGGATAACCAACCGCGATGACGGATCATGGAACGATAGGGTAGCCACAACCAGCGCAGATAACCCCAACGTTTGTACTGTACCGAGTGGATGTCAAGATCTGGCCCAAACAGGAATCCGCTAAACAAATAACTGGCCAACAGTAACAGGGTTAATTTACCACTGCCACTGACCAAAAAACTCGCCCCCGCAATCGGTGGCAGCAGAATTAGGGTAATGCGATCGTGAGTTCGACCAGAGGGCATCGGAAAAAAATCAACTCGCTCAAAAAAATAATATACTTTTTTTAAAATATATGTTATGCTAAAAAAGTGCGAAATTGATTCGGGCGTTTAGCTCAGTGGTAGAGCGCCTGCCTTACAAGCAGGATGCCGTAAGTTCGACCCTTACAACGCCCATTTTTTTCAATCCTGGCCTCGTCAAGCTTTCACTCCCGATCGCAGGTTTGGATTAAAACTATCTCAATGGAGCGAGAGGACTCCCGTTAAACCGCGTAGCGGTTAACGGGAGATGAATTGCGACCAGAATGAAACTAACGCGGTAGCGTTTCCACTTTTGGGGAGTTTTGGTTCTCGACGTATTTTTTTAGTTGTTCGACAGTAACGCCGCCACAACTAGCCACGAAATAAGCTCCCGTCCAAAAATAGGGTTTGTTGTAGAAATACTTTGCCGCCAAATCCGGAAATTCCTTTCTAATTAAGCGACTACTAACTGTTTTAAGGTTAGCGATTAATTTGGATAAAGCGATGTCAGGTTTGTAATCGATAATTAGGTGAACGTGATCTGATTCACCGTTGAAATCAAGTAAAGTACTTTCCCATTTTGTGAGCGTTGATACAAAGATTTCTTTAACCTGCATTATTCATGAGAGTAGGGTAAAAAACCCTGAAACCACTACCAGATATAAGTTACAGCGACTTGATCTCAACAACAGTCTGTTTTGTCTCTCCGTCACTGGGCTAAATGAGAGAAAATAATGGTTAAAAAAGCAGAAAAAAGGGGACAAAAAACTCTATAATGTTAGGGACAGTAAGAGTTAAAATTTTCGTTGATCATGACTGAGTTTTCTTCTCAACTTT
>NZ_JADBSZ010000286.1:0-12405 GCF_020246425.1 Microcystis sp. M079S1 | reverse complement strand
CTTGGGGTGATCGGGGGGGAAATTTAGGCACTTTTTCCCTGAAAATTAGGTAATTGACCCCCTGAAAATCGGTAAAACCCTACACCCCACACCCCACACCCCACACCCTACCCCCACGAAAAACTTTTTCAGCAAACCCTACTTAGACCTGTGCGAAAATTAAATTTGTGAGAAAAAAGAGCAAGACAACCCGTGCGATTGCCCTGTCAATCGTAGCTGATCAGGTCGCCCTTGTTCTTCGTCAGTGAAACCCCAGCAGTTTTTGGGTAGTCGGCAAGAACCCTCCTGCAGCCACTCCAACCAATCCGACTTTAGTTGTGGGTTCTGGAATGGTTTCCCCGCGTTCTTGCAAAACTTCAAGGTAAAGTTCAATCGCTTCTTTAATATTTTCCTGAACCTCTTCAAAGGTATCTGCAATGGTTTGATCAAGGATTACTTAGGATACTGACCCGGACTTTTTCACCATTTTGCAAAGGTTTACTACTATTAACGACGAAACGCTCCCCCGGTTCGAGTCCAGTGATAATTTCTACTTGACCGTCAAGCGCTTGACCGAGACGAACGGGACGTTTTTCCACTTGCGAGTTAGACTCGGAAAAGACGAAAATTGCCGAGGATTCCCCTTGACTGACAATTGCCGTTTCGGGAACAATCACCTGAGGGGCAGAATTATTATTAAACCGTACCCGGGCCAATAATCCCCCTTTGATTAAACCATCCCCATTGGGTAGAGTAATCTCCACGGGAATCCGCCGGGCCGTGCCTTGGCTGAGGGGAAAAATCCTGGTGATGCGACCGGAAAAATTTCTATCACCGAAAGCATCAAGGGTGACATTAACCTTTTGTCCTAAATTAATCGTTTTTAAATCCAATTCCGATAATAATACTACCACCTTGACCTGTTGAAAATCGCCAATTTTGAGGACTTCATCGCCGATACTGACTAAATCCCCCGGCTCTTTCAGTTTTTCGATAACTATCCCCGTCGCTGGTGATTTAAGAATAGCGTAGGCCTGACGTTGTTGTTCCTGAGCGATGACCGATTTTTGGGCGGCAACTCTGCCGATAATTCCCGCCACTACCTGCTCCTCGACTTTAATTCTTGATCGCGCGCTATTAACGGCTTTTAAAGCTACTGCCGCCGTAGTTTGGGCTGTTTCGCCCTGTTGCAGGGGAATCGCCCCTTCTAGGGCTAATTTTTGCAGGCGCTCGGCATCATTTTTGTCCTGTTGGTATTGTAGTTGTAGGCGCTCCACTTCAATTTCAGCGTTACTGACTTCAATTCTCGCCCGGGCTAATTCCGCTTCTAGGGACGACAGGGCGGCTTTTTCTTGCCGGACAACGGTGGCGAGGAGACGATCATCAACACGGGCGAGGATTTGCCCTAATTGCACCTCATCTCCCACATCGACGAGGAGATTGAGTAACTGCCCGGTGGCTTGCGATTGCAGAGAAACGACTTTTAAAGGTCGGGTAGTTCCCGTGTAATCGAGATTGCGTCCGATGGTTGCCGGTTTAGCCGTGGTGACGTTGACGGTAGTAGTACGGGCTGCCAGTGGCGGTGGTTGGGTTTCGGTCCCGGGAGAACAACTCGCGCTTAAGGATAAGATAACCAGAGCGGAAAGAATAATCGGAGTCGATCCCATGGCGATAATCTTGGTAGAAAGCTGCTTTTGAGTCGATGGTCGCTTATTCCTCGTCCCAAGCTTCTACCGCTACCACTTCGCTGAGAGGGTCTTGCATGGAGAAACCGAAATCGAGCAACTCTTGCTTCCAGTATCCCCACTCATCTCCGTATAAAAGAGCGAGTTTCCAGATACTATCGCTAGGTTTGACTACTTTTGCATCTATCCACTTGCTAACCTTCCGTTGAAACTTCACCATCGGGTGAGCTACAGCTTGTTTGGTCATAAATTCAATTGCTATGAATACTTCAGATTTTGCGCTTCCCGACTAAACTAACTCAAGACTAAGACTTTTGCCATTACAAAGGAGCGAGAAGCGCGTTTATTAACTTACTTGTACACCAGATCTCTGGTTTTAGGCAAGTCTTTTTGACCAAAAGTACGGTAATTACTACTATAGATTAGTATAACCGGAGGCCACAATCATGGAACCGATGCCTCGATCGGTGAAAATTTCCAGTAAAAGGGCGTGGGGAAGACGACCATCGATAATATGAGCAGCCTGAACTCCCTGGGCTAGCGATCGCACGCAGCAGCCAACTTTGGGAATCATCCCGCCGGCAACGATGCCTTTTTGAATCAACTCCCGGGCCTGTTGGATATCCAATTTAGCCAATAAAGTGGAAGGATCCTTGTAATTCTCTAAAATTCCGGCTGTATCGGTCATCAAAATCAGTTTAGCTGCCCCTAAAGCCGCCGCTATTTCTCCGGCTACCGTATCGGCATTGATATTATGAGCTTGGCCGGTTTCATCGGCGGCCACACTGGAAATCACGGGAATATAACCACTATTAACCAAGGATTCGACGACGCTAGTATCGACACTGCTGACTTCTCCAACAAAACCAATGCCCTCTTTACCCACGGGACGAGCAGTGATCAGATTGCCATCCTTACCGCATAATCCTACCGCTTTACCGCCGGCTTGATTGATCAGGGCAACAATTTCTTTATTGACGCGTCCCACCAGCACCATTTCTACCACATCCATGGTGGCGGCATCGGTGACGCGTAAACCGTCTTTAAATTGGGGTTCAATGCCTAATTTATCCAGCCAACTATTGATTTCTGGACCGCCGCCGTGGACAATAACGGGACGAACCCCCACACAGGAGAGAAAAACGATATCTCGCATGACCGTGTCTTTGATATCGCTGTTATTCATGGCCGCACCACCGTATTTAACCACTACGGTACGACCGCGAAATTCTTGTATATAGGGTAGGGCCTCGCTGAGGATTTTCACCCGTTGGGCATCGTTTTCGTGGGTATTATTGTTCATGGTTTTTTTTACTCGTCTGATTCAGTGATCAGTTTAGCGGTTTCAGGTTTGACAAAAACTGTTCACCTTGAACGGATTTCTAGAAAGTCCTAGAGTTACAGAATTTTTCGACGCAACGGACAAAAATCTCGACTCCCATCGCTAACACCGATTCATCAAAATCAAAGCGGGGATGATGGTGGGGATAGGCTAATCCTAATTCGGGATTGGCAGACCCCAAGAAGAAATAACAGCCCGGTACTTCCTGTAAAAAGAATGACATATCTTCCCCTCCCATGGTTTGACATTCGGGAACGATTCTGGCCGGGGTTTCCACCACTTGTGCGGCGATTGATTCCACTAATTCCGCCATCTGATCATGATTGATTACCGGGGGATACAATTGCCAGTAATCGAATTGATAACTAGCCCCCTGACTTTGACAGATGCCCGCGATAATTTCTTCCATCCGTTGTCGGAAATAGCCCCCTAACTGGGGATTGAAATAGCGCACCGTCCCACTGAGATTAGCACTATCGGCGATCACGTTTCTAGCGGTTCCCGCTGCTAATTTGCCCACAGTCACCACGGCAGCATCGAGGGGGTTGAGGTTGCGGGCGACGATAGTTTGCAAGGCGTTGACGATTTGGGCTGCCACCAGTAGTGAATCGACGGTTTGATGGGGAATTGCCCCGTGGCCGCCCCGGCCTTGAATCTGGAGATCGAAACATTCCACCGCCGCCATTAAGGGACCATTTTTCACGCCCACTGTCCCTAAAGGCAGATTATTCCAGAGATGCAGCCCGATAATTCCGTCCACGTCGGGATTTTTCAGCACTCCCGCCTCGATCATCGGTTTCGCCCCCCCCGGCCCTTCTTCGGCGGGTTGGAAAATAATTTTTACTGTCCCCTTGACATCGTGACGGTTTTGTGCTATGTAAACTGCTGTGCCGAGGGCGATCGCTGTGTGGCCATCGTGACCACAGGCGTGCATTTGGCCCGGATGTTGGGAACGATAGGGGACTTGGTTTTCTTCGGCGATCGGTAGTGCATCCATATCGGCCCGCAGGGCTAAAACTGGCCCCGGTTGACTGCCTTCGATGGTGGCGACAATTCCGGTGCCGGCGATGCCGGTTTGATGCTCAATTCCGTATTTAGTCAGGGTTTGACTGATTAAGGAGGCGGTGAGATGTTCTTGAAAGCCTAGTTCTGGTTTTTGGTGTATTTGTCGGCGCCAGTGGACTAATTGCGGCTGCAGGCAACGAATGGCAAGGCGAATTTGAGGGCAATTTAAGCTATTAGGAACGGGAAAGGAGGAAATCATCGGGTTCGGACGGCTAGATTTTTTGATCACCGATTTCTAGTTTAACGTCGGTCGTCGGTCGTTGGTCGTCAGGAGATAGGGTGATAGGGTTTTGGGGTGATAGGGTTCTGGGGTGATAGGGTGATGAGACAGCTTCCCCACACCCCCACTTCCCCGCTCCCCACTTCCCCACTTCCCCACTTCCCCTCTCCCTTCTTTACAAAACTTCATCGTAATTGGAGGGCTGGAAAGGGCAATTCTTGGGCGATAGGGGAAGGGAAAGCGGGGAAATATTAAAAAAAACTTAAAATTTTTATCTTGCTGCCCTTTATACCCTTAAAGCCTTGCTGTCTCTGATTTCCCGACGGTGAGAGGCTTTGAGCCATGGTCAGGAATTGATGACCAACTCGATCGAGTTATTGTTAAGTGACTGTTACAAAAAGACAGCAAAAAACTTAATAAGATGTAACAAACAAAGTTTCGACAGCAGTGTATAAATTTAATTTGAGGGGCCAAGATAACAGACAAAAGTTAAGCTGGATACTTGTTTAACCTCCTTAGGTGATTTATGAGAGAGCCATGAAGTTTTTTCAGGTTTCTTAAAGTAGGTCGCAACAATCGCGGTCAAGGCTAGTCTAGGCTCACCGTGAAATCCCTTAAGAGGGAAAACCTTTTAATTGCAAGCAAATCCCATTTAAATTTAGGAGATTGTCACAATGTTTGACGCATTCACCCGGGTAGTATCCCAAGCTGATGCTCGCGGCGAATATTTAAGCTCTTCCCAACTAGACGCTCTCAGCGCCATGGTTGCCGACAGCAACAAACGGATGGACTCTGTTAACCGGATCACCAGTAACGCTTCCACCATCGTTGCCAACGCCGCTCGTAGCCTGTTCGCTGAACAGCCCCAACTGATCACCCCCGGTGGTAATGCCTACACCAGCCGTCGTATGGCCGCTTGCTTACGCGACATGGAAATCATCTTGCGCTATGTTACCTACGCTACCTTCTCTGGCGACGGCAGTGTTCTCGATGATCGTTGCTTAAATGGTCTGCGCGAAACCTATGTAGCTTTAGGAGTACCAGGAGCTTCCGTAGCTGCTGGCGTAAGCAAAATGAAAGAAGCTGCTTTATCCATTGCTAATGATCGCAACGGTATCACCCCCGGCGATTGCAGTGCTTTAATGTCTGAAATTGCCAGCTACTTCGACCGCGCCGCCGCTGCTGTCGCCTAGTCCCTTGGGCTAGTCTCAATTGAACCGTAGGAAACTTATTGCAAGATTATTGGGAGATACCAAACAATGAAAACCCCCCTTACCGAAGCCGTAGCAGCCGCTGATTCTCAAGGTCGTTTCTTAAGCAGCACCGAAATCCAAACTGCTTTCGGTCGTTTTCGTCAAGCTTCTGCTGGCCTCAGCGCCGCTAAAGTGTTGACCGAAAGAGCCAGTTCTTTGATCTCTGGTGCTGCTCAAGCTGTGTACAACAAGTACCCCTACACCACCCAAATGCAAGGGGCTAACTTTGCGGCGGATCAACGCGGTAAAGACAAATGCGCTCGTGACATCGGTTACTACCTCCGCATGGTGACCTACTGCTTAGTTGCTGGTGGAACCGGTCCGATGGACGAGTACCTTATCGCTGGTATCGACGAAATCAACCGCACCTTCGACCTGTCTCCTAGCTGGTACATCGAAGCCCTCAAATACATCAAAGCCAACCATGGTTTAAGTGGCGACCCCGCAGTAGAAGCCAACTCCTATATCGACTACGCGATCAACGCTCTCAGCTAGTCCGAGTCGAAAAAACTGCTGGTCTGGAAAGACAGGAGGTTGTTAGCAAAAGGGTTAGCAATCACCTGTTCTTCCAGACCTTGTTATATCCATCGTCAAGGTGGCTAGGTAATCGAACTGATCCTCGCCTAGCTTTGAGCGGTCAGAAAATGATCATTTTTTTGTAGGAGAACTTTAGTGGCAATTACTACCTCAGCTTCCCGTTTAGGGACAACCGCTTTTAGCGAGGTTGCTCCCGTGGAATTACGTCCCGATTGGTCTCGTGATGACGCACAGGCGGTTATTCGCGCTGTCTATCGTCAGGTGCTAGGCAATGACTATATCATGCGTTCCGAGCGCCTTACCAGTGCCGAATCCTTACTCTGCAATGGTTCGATCACCGTGCGGGAATTCGTCCGCGCCGTGGCCAAATCGGAACTGTATAAGAACAAATTCTTCTACGGTAACTTCCAAACCCGCGTCATCGAACTTAATATCAAACATCTTTTAGGTCGCGCTCCCTACGATGAGTCGGAAGTGGTCTATCACCTCGATCTCTACGAAAACAAAGGATTCGAGGCCGATATCGACTCCTACATCGATTCCGCCGAATATACCGAAAACTTCGGTGATAGCATCGTTCCCTACTATCGCGGTTTTGCCAGCCAACCCGGTCAAAAAACCGTGGGATTTACCCGGATGTTCCAACTCTATCGCGGTTATGCCAACAGCGATCGCTCTCAGATTGCCGGCAAAACCTCCCGTTTAGCGGTGGAATTAGCCCAAAACGGAGCTTCGGCAGTGGTCGGTCCCTCCGGTGGCAGCGATGGTTGGGCCTATCGTCCCTCTGGTCAACGCAACACCCCCAGTAAAGCTCTTGGTGGTAGTGTGGCCTATGGTGATGTGGGTAAGCTCTATCGCGTGGAAATTGCCGCCATCAGCAAACCGGGTTATCCCAGTGTCCGTCGCAGTAGCAAAGCGGTTATCGTCCCCTTTGAACAGTTAAATAACACCCTGCAACAGATCAACCGTCTCGGTGGCAAAGTTGCCAGCATCACCCCCGCTAGTTTGAATTAATTTTCTAGCTTAAGATAACTAAAAGTCTCCCGGGCAGCCGTCAGGTTCACCGGGAGACTTCTTTCTAGGGAACTGACAGAAATTGACCCTCAGCAGATCGAGCAAACCTGTAGAATGAAAATAGTTCTATCGTTTTAATGCCTGTGACTGTCACTTCGATCGCTTTTGACTCTATCGATACTGCCTTAGCGGAAATCAAAGCTGGACGGGCTATTGTAGTAGTTGATGATGAGAATCGCGAAAATGAAGGAGATCTAATCTGTGCGGCCCAATTTGCCACCCCCGATCTGATTAACTTCATGGCAGTGCAAGCTCGCGGTTTAATCTGTCTGGCCATGACAGGAGAGCGTCTTGATGCTCTCGAATTACCCTTGATGGTGACAAAAAACACCGATAGCAATCAAACCGCTTTTACCGTTAGCATCGATGCCGCTCCCCATTTAGGGGTTAAAACTGGCATTTCGGCAGAAGATCGGGCGAAAACCGTACAAGTTGCCATTAATCCAGTCACTCGTCCCGACGATCTCACCCGTCCCGGTCATGTCTTCCCGATTCGTGCTAAAGCCGGTGGAGTCTTAAAACGCGCCGGTCATACGGAGGCAGCCGTGGATCTAGCTCGATTAGCCGGGTTGTATCCGGCGGGAGTTATCTGTGAGATACAAAATCCCGATGGTTCCATGGCCCGTTTACCGCAACTATTTGAATACGCTCGTCAACATAATCTCAGGTTAATTAGCATTGCCGATCTGATCGGTTATCGCTTAAAACACGATCGCTTTGTCCATCGGGAAACGGTCTGTGATTTTCCCAGTCAATTCGGCACTTTTCAGCTTTATGCCTACCGAAATTTATTAGATCAAACCGAACACATCGCTATTGTGAAAGGCGATCCCGCTCTCTTTGGTGATCAACCTGTAATGGTACGAATGCACTCGGAATGTCTGACCGGGGATGCTTTGGGATCCTTGCGTTGCGATTGTCGCCAACAGTTACAAAGTGCCTTAAAAATGATTGAAAACAACGGTTTAGGGGTGGTGGTTTACCTGCGACAGGAAGGCCGGGGAATTGGTTTAATTAATAAGCTAAAAGCCTATTCTTTACAGGATATAGGACTAGATACGGTGGAAGCCAACGAAAGGTTAGGATTTCCCGCCGATTTGCGCGATTACGGCATGGGAGCGCAAATGCTCAACGATTTGGGGGTGAGAAATATTCGTTTAATTACCAATAATCCCCGTAAAATTGCCGGATTAAAAGGCTATGGTTTGGAAATAGTCGAGCGAGTACCTTTGCTGATCGAGGCTAATGATTATAATTCCAATTATCTAGCCACAAAAGCGGAAAAGTTAGGACATCTATTCCTACAAACCTATCTAGTCACCATCGCTCTCAGTTGGGGGGAAAATCCGCCGTCAATTTCGCAAAGATATCATCAATTAGAGAAATTACGGCAGTTAAGTCGCGCTAATCAATTATCTCTCCAAGAAGAAACCCGACCGGTAGCCAATGCCCTTTTTGATCGCGCCCCTTTGATCGTACATTTAGGTTTAGATATTCGTCAGGGTGTCAGCAGTAATTGGTATAAAAATCCTTCCCATCCTTATCTTCTGGTTATTGACAAGATATTAAATGACATTAAAGATTGGTCGGAAATTGAACGCTTAGAATTTTTAATTTCCGACGGAGACGATTCGATGACGGGATTACAAATGAAACTCGATCGTCAAAAAATGTCCGATGAAGATTTCTCACAATTACCACAATTAGCTACCCAAATTATCTACAGTTTTACTCGTGATTCAGCCAAAAATTAGTTTTCTATGACCATACTGTTGCCTCTTGCCTCATCTCAACAAGCAATTTAAATATTTAACAGCTTAACAGTTATAATTAAACCAAGCTAGTATAACGGGGAAAAACTATGACAACTCTCGACATTTTACCAGAAGTTACCTGTCCCCCCACCGATTTATGGAGTGATGAACCACCCTTGGAAAGTGATTTACATCTGCAACAGATCATAATTCTTCTCAGTTGTCTAGAATTATTATGGCAAGAGAAAAACGATTACTACGCTTCCGGTAATCTGACTATCTACTATAACGAAGAACAACTGAAAAAGCGCGATTTCTGTGGTCCTGATTTTTTTGTGGTTTTAGATACGGAAAAACGTCCCCGCAAAAGTTGGGTAGTCTGGGGAGAAGGGGGTAAATATCCCAATGTGATCGTGGAAATTCTCTCCCCATCCACTGCTAATATCGATCGCACTAAAAAGAAAATTCTCTATCAAAATACCTTTCGCACTCCTAATTATTTTTGGTTTGATCCTAATACCTTAGAATTGCAAGGATTTAGATTAATTGCGGGACAATATCAGGCTATTGCTGCTAATGAAAACGGCTATTTATGGAGTGAACAATTAGAACTCTATTTAGGCATATTTGACCGTAAACTGCGTTATTTTACCACCGATGGTCAATTGGTTCCCACTCCCCAAGAAGCTGAATTAGAGCAAAGACAAGCAAAGGAACAGATTCTTTTAGAAAGGGAACAGATTCTTTTAGAAAGGGAACAGGAACGAAAGGCAAAAGAACAGGCTCTTTTAGAAAAAGAACAAGCTATCTTAGAAAAGGAAAAATTAGCCCAAAAATTACGAGAATTGGGCATTGATCCTGAAACTATCTAATTGATCAATATCTCTAGGCTAGGTAATTACCATCCTTATTTTTCCTGTCTTTCTAAAGCTAATTGTACTAACTTATCGACCAATTTATCAAACTCTAAACCGGTGGCTTTCCAGAGTTGGGGATACATACTAAAATTAGTAAACCCCGGCAGAGTATTAATTTCATTGAGAAACACTTCCCCAGTCTTTTCTACATAGAAAAAATCCACCCGCGACAATCCCGCAGCATCTACAGCTTTAAATGCTTCTACAGCCATTTCTCGCACTTGATTAGCAATTTTATCTGGAATATTAGCGGGAATCACCATACTCGATCGCCCGTCAGTATATTTAGTTTCGTAGTCATAAAAATCACTATCAAAAGTAATTTCTCCCACCAAAGAAGCTTGGGGATTATCATTACCTAAAACCGCACATTCGATCTCCCTTGCGGTTACTCCTGCTTCAACAATAATCCGTCGATCATAACTAGCAGCACTATCTAAAGCAGCCTCTAATTCTTGCCGGTTGCGTGCTTTACTAATACCCACCGAAGAACCTAAATTAGCCGGTTTAATAAAACAAGGATAACCTATTTCCTCGGCGATTTGATCGCACAATTGCGGAAAAATACAGGCATTTGACCA
This sequence comes from Microcystis sp. M079S1, assembly GCF_020246425.1. Taxonomy (NCBI): domain Bacteria; kingdom Bacillati; phylum Cyanobacteriota; class Cyanophyceae; order Chroococcales; family Microcystaceae; genus Microcystis; species Microcystis sp. M079S1. The sequence continues at coordinate 1,998 of NZ_JADBSZ010000286.1, read as the reverse complement.
CACTTGTGAGCGGGTTACGGCCTTATACTTAACTTGGGGTAATCCAGCGGCTGCAAAAGCAGTTTTCATGGCAATTTTATCCATTCCCAAGCATGAACCCAGGACCCCACTACCCACAAAAGCAACCCGCATGAGAGTGAGTAATCCTTGCAAAGTACCATCTTCCCCATTCGGTCCGTGGAGAATTGGAAACCAAACCTCAATTTCCCTCACTTCTGGAGGAAATTGCCAGATATTGACTTTTATATCACTCTCAATAGCTAGGGGTTGCCCAGAGGTTAAAATTTGTCTAGCAGTTGCTGCCGAATGCCAACAGCCATTTTTATCGATATAGAAGGGGATAACTGCGTATTTGTCAAGATTTTCGGGATAATTAAAAGCTTGCAGGATCGATCGAGCCGAATTGATAGATACCTCGTGTTCTCCCGATCGACCACCAAACAACAATCCTACCTTGATCTTATCCATATTATCCTCTCTAGACCCAGCTAGATCCTAAATTAGAGTTCAACTATCATATATACTATGGGCGGAGTTGACAATAGTTGCAAATGATTTAGATGCGGCTGTCCCTCGTCAGATCGGGGTTTTGGCAAAACCTCAAGATAAATTAATTATCGATCGGGATGAAATTTGGTCGTTCTTTCCCTAAAAAAATGGATAATCACTTTGTATCTATTCACCCCCCGAAATTGAATGATTATTTAGCTAATTTTTCCAGTTTTTTCTTATACCAATTCTCCAAAGTCTGACTACAGAAGTTTAATCCCCCTAAATCCCCCTTTTTAAGGGGGATTTAAAGGGGGACTTAAATTCGATATGTAGTTTTCATTTAGAGAAATGATATAAACCTCTCAGCATCTCGCCTATGCCATGAACTTTGCCAACCTCCTGACTGTAGCATTGCCAGTCTGACTGCGTTGGCACTCGCCCTCCCCAACCTCAGAGCCAGATCGCCCAATAAGAAGCGATCGCTTTCCTACCTGTGGTTAAGAGTCCTTACAATGGCACTGCACGCCGCATTAAGTGAAAATAGCCCGATTCGTTGACAAACAACACAATATGCTTATCAGCAAAGAGGAATATCCTATCGTCGATAAATAATCTACCTTGAAGGAATTTCTAACCATAATTCAACAGTTCCCTGACTAGGCTTTTTCCCGCTATAAGATACAAAAGGTTTTGCTTCAATATTAGGAACTTGACTAATAGAATATCCGAGATTCCGCAAAGCACGGGTCGCATCTTGGGCGAGATTTTCTGCTGCCACCCTATCTTGAGTGTAGAAGTATCGAACTTGGTGCTTACCAGCGGCTCCACCCTCCCTCTCTTCTCCAGGAACAATATAGTCTGCTTTTTTGAGGGCATCCGATAGAGCCTCTGCCTGCGGACGTTTCCCCCCAGCGAACTGGAAGAACACCGTTGTCCTCTTGCGTTTTTCTGCTAAACTTTGCTCTGCTTTCTGGGTTGCTGAAATCACGGACTGAATAGCAGCCTTCCTTTGCTGGGCAGCCTGTGCTGATTCGCCCCCCGGTTTTTGTACACTAACTGTGACGATACTATTCAGTTTATCTACCTGTATAGCTAACTCTTTAAGTTGACTTTGAAGAGAATCTACGCTTGAGCCGAGCGGCTGCGAATATTTTTGACTTGTAATGTCCAAATTTGTCGAGATTTTATCGAGCTTTTGTATTTTGTCATCCAGTATTTTTACCTTTTGAATGTTATTATCTAGTCCCTCAGCTTGGGGACGGAAAGCTATTAATTCTTGCTGCACTTGCTCAATTATATCCTTTGCCTCTTTTGCTTTCAATCGTGTCTCGCTAATAAGCTCTCTAACTTCATCACGCTTTACCTGGGAGCATCCCAATTATGTAATGAGTATAAATGCTCAGAAGGGTAAGAAGGCTTTTGTAGTAACGATTCTGGTTCCAATCACACAATTTAGAGAACCGTTGAAAATCTATGAACTCCCGAAAAGGCTTGCCATATAAGTAT
>NZ_JADBSZ010000285.1:0-8834 GCF_020246425.1 Microcystis sp. M079S1 | reverse complement strand
GGGAACTAATTCCGTAGATTGGAAGGAAACCGAAACGTAAAATCCCGACGCTTTTTGGATAATTCGAGCTTGTTTAGGCTCAAACCCGGACGGGTACTTTCTGGATTTCCTAATCCGAATTTTTCCCAATTGTGGAAAATTTAAGTATTCGTCACCTAAGAAGTTTTTTGACAGCGCAGGAAAAACCAAACTCCGCATCTTTTTCTTAAATCTAGGAAAGCCGAAGCCTTTCGATTTTATATGGTCAAAAGCTTTATCTAAAGTTTTTAAGACTTGCTGTAAGACTTGAGCGTTAACCGTCTTTAATATCGGGTAAACTTTTTTAGCTTCCGTTAGATTTTTAGCTTGAACGAAGTAATTAGGATAGGGTTCATCCGCAGGAATTATGTACTCGGAAACTAGCGAACAACGATCCGCAAGACACTTTCGAGAGTTTAACCAATCTTTCCGTTCCGAGAGCGCGTAATTATCAACGCTCTTACAAACATCAAGAATGTGGATGATCTCCCGTTCCTGTTGTCTGTTTACCTTTAGTTTGTACTGGTAGGTAAGCGTTATCACTGTCGTTCGTTTCGTGATGTACAATTAGATTGTAACACTTACCGCCTAATATGTCAACTGATTACAATCATGGATTTCGCTCCGTTTATAGACTTACCGCTCACGTCGTATTCGTCATCAAATACCGGCCATCGCTATTAACGATGAAATCTTAGCCCGACTTAAAGAAATCTTTGCGTCAACGCTCACGAAATGGGACAGCACATTACTTGATTTCAACGGTGAATCGGATTACGTTCACCTGATTATTGATTACAAACCTGACATCGCTTTATCCAAATTAATCGCTAACCTTAAAACAGTTAGTAGTCGCTTAATTAGAAAGGAATTTCTGGATTTGGCGGCCAAGTATTTCGACAATAAACCTTATTTTTGGACGGGAGCTTATTTCGTGGCTAGTTGTGGCGGCGTTACTGTCGAACAACTAAAAAAATACGTCGAGAACCAAAACTCCCCAAAAGTGGAAACGCTACCGCGTTAGTTTCATTCCGGTGGCGATTTATCTCCCGTTAACTGCGTAGCGGTTTAACGGGATTCCTCTCGCTCCAATTATAGATGATTTAACCGGGCAATTAGGCAATATTACAGCCTTTCTCGCCCGACTAGGATTCCTTCATCGCTTGTTTTTTCTCCGCCTTCAGGTCGCGACTGCTGGCGGCGGCAATTTCTGCATCCATCAGGGTGCGTCCGGTGGCCGCCAGATAGACATCATCGAGACTAGGACGGGATTGGGCCATGCTAAACACGGGTAATCCCGATTCGGCTAGGGTTTGTTCAATTTTGCTTAAAGGATTGCTATTGGCCGTGACGATGAGATTCAGGGAGTTACCCTGGGCGGTATTGACGATCACTTCCTCGACAAAAGGCAGACGAGATAATAACTCTTTCGCTTTTAGAGCCTCTTCCTCTGGGGAAAATTCTCGCACTTTTAGGGTAATGCGATCGCCCCCCAGTTGCTCCTTCAGTTGTGAGGGGGTACCGCGAGCGATGACGATACCATTGTCGATAATTGCCAAGTTATCGGCCAAAGCGTCGATTTCTTCGAGATAATGGCTCGTAATTAATACACTGGTTCCAGCCGCCCGCAATTGTCGCAGAAAATCCCAGACAATCAAACGACTTTCGATATCGAGTCCCACAGTCGGTTCATCCAGCACCAAAACCTCCGGCTGATGCAGTAATCCCGCCGCTAAATCCAGCCGTTTTTTGATGCCGCCGGAATAGGTTCCTGTTTTTTTGTCGGCGTATTCCTCTAATCCTAAAAGATTTATTAATTCTTTGATGCGCTCTCTTGACTTTTGAGCGGGAATGTGATAGAGAGCCGCTTGTAGTTGCAACAGTTCCCGGCCGGTGAGCATTTTATCGAGGGCGACTTCTTGGGCAACGTAACCCAGGCGTTTACGGGCGGATTTGGGGTTATTCAGGGCATCGACACCCCCCACCTCGATTTTGCCGCCATCGGGTTTAGCAAGGGTACAAAGACAGCGAATCGTGGTGGTTTTCCCCGCACCATTGGGACCGAGTAAACCGAAGATTTCTGCCGCTGCCACGGTAAAGGAGATATCTTTAACCGCTGCTGTCTGACCGTAGGATTTTTTTAAGTTTTTGATCGCCACCGCAAGGGTCATAAGCTGATTTTCGCCCACTTGAGCGAGACAATTTTTTTGTTAACTTTCTCGGTCTATTTTAACCCAGATTCCCCACTGCAAAATCTAGTACAGCTTTGTTTATAGCGTTTTTCAGTCTGCTGAGGTACAAAAGTGATGGGTTTTAGGCAAAAGGCAGAAGGCAAAAGGGAAGAAAAATAGGTGTACCTCACTAGCTTAGGAAACGCTATATCTTTTTTGATCAAGATAAACTTTGACGGGATTTGGCCTCATCCCCAGAGAACCGGCTGCTGTTCCGGCGTTGCCTGTTCCTTGATCCACCTCGACCCCTTTAGATGCTCGGGCAACTTATTGGGACAGCAGTGTTCATGTTAACTTAAATTAACTTTGTTGGCAAAAGTGAATCGGAACAAGGGTTTTTCTCTAAAATGATAATGATTATCGTTCTAATTAAGGAGAGAAATCATGGTTCTACAGGTCTCTGGGGTAGGATTAGTTTGTGCTGACAATAAAAGCCGCGAAAAAAGCACTAAATCTCTATTTATCGCTGTTAGCTTCATTTTATCGCTTCCTTTCGCCCTGTTAACGGTGGCTAAGGCTGAAGAGCCTGCCATTGGTCAGAGTTTGCCAGAATTTTATATCGGGGTGGATAATCAAATCACCTTAACTCGGGGCATCTATGCGGGATTAGCCAATCCTAACTATAACCGGTTAACTCTTCTGGTTGCTCACCGAGAGGGAACCCCTCATTTTCACGGTATCGGCACTTACAGTTATTCCGGCCCGTCTAGTAATCCGGTAGTTAATCCCACTAACACCAATAATCGCATTCCTGAGACTTCTACAGGATTGCCTCCTCTCTCCTTAATTGCAGGAAAAGGAATTTTTCAGAATAGTTTTGTTAGTGGTGCCACTGGGGAGGAATATAGCAATTTACTGATGCAATCAGTGGCAACTATTAATAATTCCTCTGACTTGGGAGAACAAGCTCTTTTTAACAGTTCTGGGGGACGGTGGAATCGGTCTTTAGGTAATGCCAACCTATCCTTGCAACTGTTAGAGATTAGTGATGGATTAACAGTAGCTAACTCTTTAGGACAGACAATTTTAGCTAATGCTGGAGATATCTATGCGATCGGGACTGGTGATAACTTCTCCTTTTTACCGAAGTTTCTTGCCTCTCGACCGGGAAAATATTCAGCCAGTTTTAAGCTGGTAGATCTTAGCCTTTCTTGGGGAGAGTCAGGAATTTTTAACCTAGATTTTCAAACAGTTCCCGAACCATCAACTCTGATCGCCTTAATACTGTTCGGGTCAATTTTATTAACTCGATCGAGTAGTAAAAACTAAAACCAATCGGTTTTGGAGAGAGCCAACTTATCTCCAAAACCGCTCTAGATCGAGATCGGCTTTGTTGAAATAGGAAACAGGGATTATTCCCTAAAAAACTAGCAACTTTTTTGACTATAATAACGACAAGATTATCAGTATAGTTTTAGACTATCCTAGGATAAGCCCTATCTCGATCGCAATATATATTTATGAAATTTAGTGAAATTGCCCAAAAATTAAGTCCTTTAGTACAATCCCAGAGTTTGACCGCCTATCCCGACAGAAATCCCCAAATTAAAGCCATAACTCCCATCGAAACCGCCCTAGTCGATACCATTAGCTATATCGAAGGGGGAAAATTTGCTTCCTTTGTCGCCAAAACTGACGCTACTGCCCTAATTCTGCCCCTGGATAGCAATTTACAACAACAGGCCGACGAACGCGGCATCGCTTGGTTAGCTAGTGCCAATCCCCGACTTTTATTCGCCCACGCCATCAAATTATTTTATCAACCCTTTCAGCCCCAACCCTACATTCACGCCACCGCCGTGGTGCATCCATCGGCTAAAATCGGCCATAAAGTCGCCATCGGGGCCCATGCCGTGGTAGAAGCCAATGTCACCCTCGGTGATGGTGTTTGCATTCATCCTAACGCCGTTGTTTACCCCGGGGTGCATATTGGTGATCGCACAATTCTCCACGCTAACTGTACCATCCATGAACGGGTACAAATCGGCAATGATTGCGTTATCCACAGTGGTGCTGTTATCGGTGCTGAGGGCTTCGGTTTTGTGCCGGTTCCCGAAGGCTGGTTTAAGATGGAACAATCCGGTATCGTGGTCTTGGAAGATGGGGTAGAAATTGGCTGTAATAGCACCGTGGATCGCCCGGCAGTGGGAGAAACCCGCATCGGTAGCCAGACTAAGATCGATAATCTCGTCCATATTGCCCATAATTGCCAAATTGGCCAAGCCTGCGCCCTAGCAGGACAGGTAGGCATGGCAGGAGGCGTAAAAGTGGGCAATCGTGTTATTTTAGCGGGACAGGTGGGCATTGCCAATCAAGCGGCGATCGGGGATGGTGCGATCGCAACCGCCCAAACTGGCATTCACAACGATATCGGGGCAGGAGAAGTGGTTTCTGGTTCTCCCGCTATGCCGCATAAACTATTCCTCAAGGTAGCAGCTGCTTACAAGCGTTTACCCGAAATCTATCAAGCGGTTAAGCAGTTGAAAAAATAGCCCTATTCAGGGGACAGGAGACAGGAGACTCCGAGACAGGAGACAGGAGATTATTTCTATTTATTCTCCCCTCTCCCCACTTCCCCACTTCCCCACTTCCCCACACCCCACACCCCCATCTCCCCACTGATAACTGATAACTGATAACTGATAACTGAATCAAAGTGACTGGCAAAAGCAAGGGCGCTATCGCCGCAGGACATCCAAAAACTGCCGAAGCTGGACAATTAATCTTAGAAATGGGCGGAAATGCCTTCGACGCGATAGTTGGCTCGATTTTAGCGGCTTTCGTGGTCGAATTCACCCTCGCTTCGGCGGGGGGCGGCGGTTTTTTACTAGCACATACCAAAGAAAAAGTCAATACCCTTTTTGATTTTTTTTGTCAAACTCCAAAATATAAAAAACCCTTGACAAATATCGACTTTTACCCTGTGGCGATCAATTTTGGTGGTGCTAGTCAAGATTTTCACATTGGCCGAGGTGCGATCGCGACTCCTGGGGCGTTACGGGGGTTGGAAACAGTGCAGAAAAAACTAGGAAAATTGCCCTTTGCCGTGGTAGCGGAACCAGCGCTCGAATATGCTCGTCAAGGCTACATTTTGAGCCAATATAACGGCTTTTGCCTGGGTTTACTCGCTTCGATCCTGCTCAAAGATAGAGAGGGTTTAAAAGTCTATGCCCCACAAGGAAAACTCCTCCAAGCTGGCGATCGCTGTGTGATGAGGGATTTTGCCAACAGCTTAGAGGAATTAAGCAAAAAAGGTGTAAAAGACTTTTATGAGGGAGAAATCGCCCACCAAATCGCCAAGGATATGCAGGAGGGTGGTTATCTCACCCTAGAGGATTTAAATCATTACCAAGTCCTTGAGAGAAAACCCCTAAAAACCCAATATCGGGGTTACGAAATACTGACTAATCCGCCTCCTAGTTCTGGGGGAATTCTCCTAGCTTTTGCCCTAAAATTACTAGAAGCAGTTAATTTATCGGCTTTAGAGCATCTAGGAGCCAAACATCTGCAAATTTTAACGGAGGTGATGGCCTTAACCAATCAAGCGCGCGCCCAAGGCTACGATAATTTTATCTATCAGGAGGGAATTGAAGATAAATTCCTCTCGTCGGAATTTTTAGGCAAATATCCCAATAAATGGGGCAGTACCACCCATATTAGTGTTATCGATCAAGAGGGCAATGCGGCCAGTGCCACCTTTTCCAACGGGGAAGGATCGGCTTATACCGTGCCGGGGACGGGAATTATGCTCAATAATATGATCGGGGAAGCGGACTTAAATCCCTTTGGTTTTCACAATTGGCCCGTTGATCGTCGTTTATCCTCAATGATGTCCCCGACGATGATTTTAGAGGAAGGAAAGCCGCGATTTGTTCTCGGTTCTGGGGGTTCCAATCGCATTCGCACCGCTATTTTGCAGGTTATTAGCAATTTAATCGATTTTCGGCAATCTTTAGCCGCTGCGATCGCTGCCTCGCGCATACATTGGGAAAATCAACAATTAGGAATTGAACCTTTAGAAGATCGGGAAAATATGCTCAAAAATCTGGTTTTACCCGCAAATACTCAAGTATCCCGTTGGCAAGAACAAAATATGTTTTTTGGGGGTGTGCATGGGGTGGCAGTGAATGATCGGGGGGAATTAACCGCTACGGGCGATCCGCGTCGGGATGGAGTAGGATTAGTGATTAGTAATTAGTAATCGGCCAACATAGTGGTGTGAGCTTATTTACTTCTTATCGTTTACTGTTTACTTTCGAGATACTCATGTTGCTCTTGCGTTATGGTATTACCGTGAGTGCGGTGCTTGGGTTGATTTTCTTGGCTGAATCCTCGGTTAAGGCACAAACTCAGTCCGCTGCCGATTTATTGAAGAAACCCCAACCTACTGTCAATCCAGTTTCTCAATTACCCGGTCCATCGGCGGCACCGGCAACCACGGAAGCGGATCCCAAAGCCCCTAATTATCTTAATCCTAGTGGCAATCCGCTAATTTTTCCCACCAAACCAGATGAGGTGAATATTAGGGTAGTACAACCGATCACCTTAAATCAAGCGATCGAATTAGCTTTAAAAAATAATCAGACCTTACAGACAGCCCGGGTCGATTTAGAAATCGCTCGCGCCCAATTAAAGGAACAACAGGCGGCTTTATTACCCACGGCCCAAGCGGAAACCAGTCTCACTCAAGATCAATCGGCAGCTGCCCAAAGACAGAATAATTTGGCTCGTCAACAGGGAATCCCAGCAGTTACACCCGAAGATAGTACCACCCTTCAGGGTAGTGTTCGCATCGTCTATGGGGTTTATACAGGGGGTGAACGGGCAGCCCAGATCAAAAGGGCCGAAAAAGTGATCCGGCAACAGGAATTAGAGGTGGAACGAGTCTCGGAACAAACTCGTTTTGATGCCACCGATGCCTATTATGAATTACAGAGGGGTGATGCCCAAGTAGCGATCTCCCAAGCCTCGATCGAAGATGCTAGTCAAAGTTTACGGGATGCTCTATTATTGGAGCAAGCGGGACTAGGAACCCGATTTGCTGTCCTACAGGCGGAAGTTGACCTCGCTAACGCTAACCAAGACTTAACCCGGGCGATTTCTAACCAGCGTATTTCCAGACGGCGACTGGCACAGATATTGAGTGTCGGTCAGCACATCGAGTTAACCGCTGCCGATGAGATTCGCGAGGCGGGAACTTGGGGACTGAGTCTTGATGATAGTATCGTTTTGGCCTATAAAAATCGTGCGGAATTAGAACAACAACTCTTACAACGGGAAATTAGCGAACAGGATCGCTCGATCGCCATTTCGGCGGTGATTCCCCAAGTGGACCTTTTGGGCGAGTATAATGTCCTTAACGATCTCAGTGATGAAGCTGGTTTTGGCGATGGTTTTAGCGTTGGCGGCCGGATTCGCTGGACTTTTTTTGATGGTGGTAGTGCTTTTGCTCGCGCCCGTCAAGCGGAAAGAAATATCGATCGCGCCGATACGGAATTCTCCCTCCGTCGCAATGAAATTCGCCTTCAGGTGGAGGAATCCTACTATAGTTTGATTTCTAACCAAGAAAACATCAAAACTTCGCAAAAAAGCATTGAATCTGCCACGGAAAGTCTGAGATTAGCCCGTTTACGCTTTCAGGCGGGTGTGGGAACCCAAACGGATGTGATCAACTCCCAACGGGATTTAACCGATGCCAGAAGCCGTTATCTACAGGCGATCGTCGATTACAATAGATCCTTGAATAGTCTCCAGCGAGCGATTAGTAATTTACCAGATAATCGTTTGTTTGAAGTGCGTTAATTGTGGGATTTATCGAGGTGTGGTGTGGGGGGAGATGGCCAAATCTCCCCTATTTTAACGAGTTTCGATGATTCTAATCTGTTGTTCCCGCAATTGCTGCAGGGTGGGAGTTTCCTGTCGATTTTGCACCTGCGGACGCAGATTATTACAACGAGAGGAATTAATGCTACCGCATTGATTTTCGATCGTGTTCAGTCGGCGCTGCTCGATTTGGGGACTGGTGCGAAAGTCTAATTGCTGATTGTATTGGGGATATTTTTGGTAAGCGCAGGATTCAGCCTCAGCTAAACAACGCTCACTGATAGGCAATTGAGCCACGACTAGGTTGCCGCTAACGCAAACCCAACCCAGACCCAGAAACAAACCTGATAATAAAGAATTTTTAGTGATCATCGCCAATATACCTCGCCGATCAAAAAATATGTTCTCAGGATTGGCGGCCATGACGGTAATTGCCCAGCAGATTCTCGGTCATGATTCCACCTCTTTTATTTTAGTCAATTTTTCTGGCCCCGCCCACGATAGCTGAAACCCACATTCCGCACCCTCAACTGTCACATAAGCTGTCCCCCTCCAGAGACTTGAGTAAAAATACTTAGCTGGTGAAGGTTTTCTCGGTGGCCGCTAGGGGGGTCTTGAGAACCCTAATTATGAAAAAATAGGAATTGTTGGAAAACTGAGGCGAGTGGACTGTTCGACCATGAATCAATCAACAGAAATTGAAGTCAAAAATCTAGACCATCTGGGATTAGTAGCCGGAATTATCGATGAAATAGGAATCGT
>NZ_JADBSZ010000284.1:0-19897 GCF_020246425.1 Microcystis sp. M079S1 | reverse complement strand
TGATGAAATATCCCCCCTAAAGGCTTCGGGAGGCATATAAATAATTGTACCGCTATTGTGGACGGTTTGAGTGTGGCTTTTGTTATTTAAAGTTCTAATTAAGCCAAAATCTGCTAACTTGTATTGTTGATTAACCTTGAGAATATTACCCGGTTTTAAATCTCGATGGACTTTATTTTGTCCATGAAGATAATTTAAACCTTGGGCGACTTGAGCAGTAATATTTTTAATCTCATCCGCTGACAAACCGCCTTTGGCAATGTGATTTTCTAGGCTACCCTGTGCCAATTCCATGACTAAATAAAGCATCTCTGTATTGAGAAAAGTAAATTCCCCCACCGCATAACTCTTAATTAAATTAGGATGTTCTAACTTTCTGGAATTTGTTAATTCAATTAATTTATCATCGCTACTTTCGGGGATAACTTTAATGGCAACTTCTTTGACCGATGTATTTCTGACCATTTCACTAGCATGAAATACACCCCCAAAACCACCCGCACCGAGAAACTTATTAAGACGATAGGGGCCTATTTGTTGCCCTTCTAACATCTTCATCATTTGGTCTAGCATAATAATAACTCCTGAATTAGCCAATTTTTACGTTCTGTAACTATCCTATTAAGTGGGTGGTTTTAACGAAGGCAAGAGGCAAAAGCTTTATCGAAATGTGTAATTAATTTTGCTTAGGTACTTAATACTAAATCTGGCTATTAAATACTGATTATTTATTCCCTCGAGTAGAAAACCAGTTTCTCGGAAAAACCCGTTTTCTGTGGGTTACTCAAGGGATTTAGTATTAGTATGACATTGGGTGTCGGTTATCTCATAATCAAAAAAGGTGGGCGATAAACCCACCAGAAAAATAACCCAAAAACCTTAACGATAATTAGGACTTTGGATATCTCTAAGACGCGCTTCGGGGCGTTTAAATCTGTCCATTTGTGCCTCAAAGAATTGACGATTTTTGAGTAAATGTTTGGGATTAGGATCGTCGAGGGGATAGAGTAAAGCCGTGCGTAGAGCTTGAATAACTGCTGAAGTAACATTATACATCGAGCGCTGGAAACTAATCCCCAATTGAATCAAAATATCATCTTCCCCCCGGCAGTTTTGCTGATAGTAATCAATCAGATATTGGGGTAAAAAATGATACATATCATCCATTAACAAAGTGGGAGGAATTCCCGCAGTACCCACGGGGAAAACATCCGCATAAAGAATGCCATAGTGAAAGTCTTTTTGTTCGTCAGGAACCTGTTTTGCTTGGGCATTATAGGACTTTGTACCCCGGAAGGGAGCAGTACGATAAAAGACCGCTTCCACATAGGGTAAAGCCGCTTCATAAAGCCAAGTAAAAGCCTTTGATTTGGGGATAATTTCGTAGCATTGACCATCAATATAAACGTGATGATAAATTGGCCGGCCAGCGATGGCAAAAATGCCATTAACGAGGAAATTCATAGCATCGGGAACACCTTTAAACCCCCCTTCATCGTAGATATCAGACATCTCGAAAAACACCGGGGCCATCACTTCCCAGAATAGTCCTAAATTAGAGTAGTAGGACATCATCCGCACCTGTTCCAAGAACATATCGGGGAACAGGTCATAAAGTTTCATCATGACGGGATTTTTCTTGAAATAGGCCTTAATAGCGCGGTCGGCATTTTGGCGATATTCTTCTGAATCAAGATAGGCATCAAATAAACCCCAACCCATATCGCGGCCATGCCACAACATAGCTTGCATACAAGCTTCGGCGAATTCCATATTAATGCGATCATGCCAAAGATGATGGATTAACCTGGGCATTTTTCTGGTTTTACCTTTATCCATGAATTCTAACAATTCAGGGTGAGCAGAACCCGTGCCGCGCCAGATGCGTAAATCGGCATTATCGCCAGCGTAATGATTTTGTAGGTCTAGGTATTCTTGGGGCAGAAAATATTTAAAAAAGGGCAAAGGATCGAGGAAAACTCGTTCGGCAATATAGAGCAGATCTCGCCAATAAAAATCCATCGGTACGGCATAAGCTTTATAAATGCCGATAATTTGCATCAGGTTTTCGGGAGTATCCGGCAACATGGATCCACCCGCTTCTAAACGGTGGATAATGTCGGCAAATTCGTGAGTAGAAGGGGGAATTTTGGCTTTGATTAATGTCCCAGTCATAGTTTTAGGTAAAGTAATTAGCAGCGGTTACAATAATTCGGAAACAGCAAGGGATAACTAACTATTACTCAAAAATTTACCCCGATTCAACCAGTTGGTTTTTGAGGAATTTTGCGGAGATTTTTTGAAGACAAAACTAGGTTTTGCTTCTCCCGATAAGCTGGCAACCATCGAGTTAGTGGTGGGTTCAATCCAACGGACTAAATAATTGGGTTGAATGCCTAAAAAGACGATTAATACCATTAAGACAAAAGCGGGAATAGTTTCCGATTTCAGGACTTTGGGATAGTAGGCAAGTTTATTATCCAACTTACCAAAACAGGTGCGATTAAGCAGGATAACAAAGTAAACCGCCGTTAAACCAGAAGCGATGATACAGAGAACCGTCTGCACGGGAAAACGGGAAAAACTACCCTGAAAAACGATAAATTCCGCCACAAATCCCACTAATCCGGGGATACCAGCGCTGGCCATACCGGCGAGAATTAACAGGGCGCTAACCAGGGGTAAACCGCGAATTGGGTTCATTAAACCGTTTAAAACGTCTAAATCTCTAGTTCCGGCTTTGCGTTCGACAATGCCCACCAGATAGAATAAGAGGGCGAGAATGAGACCGTGGCTAATCATTTGCGCGACGGCACCAAGGACGCTTAAACCCGTGCCGGCGGCGGCTGCTACCAGTATATAGCCCATGTGACCGATCGAACTGTAGGCCACCATGCGTTTAATGTCTTTTTGGGCAATAGCACTCAAGGCCCCATAAATAACGCTAATAACGCCGATAATTGCCAGTCCGGGGGCGATTAAAGACCAAGTTTCCGGGAATAATTGCAGACCAAAGCGAACTAAGCCATAAGTACCGAGTTTAGCGAGGATACCACCTAATAAAATTGCTGTAGCGGGGGAAGCTTCCGTATAGGCATCCGGTAGCCAAGTATGGAGAGGTACGAGGGGAATTTTGATGCCAAATCCCACTAACAGCAGAGTTAAGAGCAGTAATTGGGTTTTTTGGGAGAAATCGGCGGTCGAGAGGGAGGAATAGTCAAAAGTGCCGCCATTGAGGAAACCTATGCCTAAAAATGCCGCTAGGACTAATAACCCGGAGACAGCAGTGTAGAGAAGAAATTTAATCGAAGCATAGCCACGTTTTTCGCCTCCCCAGATAGCAATCATCAGATAAAAGGGGATTAATTCTAGTTCATAGAAAACGATGAACAGCAGCAGGTTTTTGGCCATTAATGCCCCAGAAACCCCGGCGTTAATCAGGAGGATTAGGATGTAATAAAGTCGGGGACGCTCTACTTTTTCTTCGGTACTATAGATAGCTATTCCTGTCAAGAAACAGTTTAAAATAATTAACAGTAAGGACAAACCATCGACTCCGAGGTTATAACTTAAACCGATTGGTTTTGCCCATTCGCGGTATTCAGAAAATTGAAAGCCATTACTGGTTAAGTTATATTGGGTCAGCAGATATAAAGACCAAAAGAGGACGGCGGCAACAAAAAAGAGGGTAATTTGACGTAATTTTGCTGGGGCAAATTTATCGGGGAAAAGACCGACGATAATTGCTCCAATTATTGGCAACCAAAGCAGGGTACTGAGCATATTGGTATCGATCAAATTTATAATGACTGGGATGAGAAAAGGATTAGCCAACCGACACGATGACTAATCTAGAATTGACTAAATTAAACTCACTTTGCCGGTATCGAGATCGTAGTAGGCTCCAACAATTTTTAATTGTTTTTTATCTACTAAATCACCCATGACTGGGGACTTGCCTAATTTCTCTACTTGATAGACAACATTGGATTTAATGGCTCGCTCAAGTTTGTTGGAACCGGGTTGTTTTTCAGCCCGATCAACTCCCACCTGTAGGCCATCGATTAAACGACCGATTTGACCGGGGAAACGACCGCCTTCAATGGTGGCTTTTACCGCTCCACAACGAGAATGACCAAGGACAACAATTACCTTGGCTCCTAATACCAACGTGCCGAATTCGAGGCTACCAATTTCTTCGGAAGTGGCTAAATTTCCCGCTACCCGACAAACAAATAGATCTCCTAATCCGCGATCAAAAACGATTTCTGCCGGCACGCGAGAATCGGCACAGCCCAAAATTGCCGCAAAAGGGGCTTGACTTTCGGCCACTTCTGTGAGCCGAGTTTGATCGCGGTTAGGACTTTTTTGTCTTCGTTCCCAGAAACGTTGATTGCCTTCCATGAGCATAGTTAAGGCCTGGTCTGGGTTCAATCCTTGATTTTGAGCAGTTAGCCATGGCTGGGAATTAACGGCGGTTTGGGCGTTAGTTTGGGACAGTTGCGAGCCTAAAATAGTAGCGGCCAGACCAGTTCCCAAAAAACCACCCCCATAACGGATTAATTGGCGACGAGAGGTGTTGAACATAGGTAATTGTTTCCATATAATCAGGACAAATCCTATTGTCAGGGCCGGGGATGCTAAAGAAAAGCCTAAGTTATCAAATCTTTAACTGAAAACTAGAGAAATTTGTGATAACAACGGCCAACAGATGATAATACCGATCAAAGCGACCCCCAAAATAATCGACAGAAAGTAAAATTGGGTCTGGCCAGAAACGTTATATTTCAAACTCTGACCACCAAAAACCGTGGCTAATCCCACCAGGTTAACGATGCCATCCACCAGAAAGGTATCGATCCAGTTAATAATTTGCGAGATTAATCCGACGACAAAAACGATGGTGACTTTATACAATTGGGCTGTATAAAGGTCGTTGGCAAAGAAATCTTGAAGGGCTTTCGGTTGAAAAACGATCGGTTTGGAGATATTTTCATTCAGGTAAATATAGGCTGCCGGAATTACGCCAGCAGCACTGGAAAGTACCAAGAGAAAAGCCACTCCCAGATTTAAGTTACTTGGTAATAAATGCCATTGCGCCAATAAAATCGGCAGATGAAGGGCGAAACCCATGGTCACAGTCATGGGGATAACTAAGGGCCAAAGAGCTTCCGGAGAGCGCAGGGTCATCGGTTTGATTTTACCGCCAAAGAAAACGCAAAATTCTCTAGTGACACTAAAGGCAGTTAAAGCATTGACCAACAATAGCACTAATAACAGTAAACCACTGATTTCCGAGAGGCGATCGCCCATGCGCGCTAATGCCCAAAAACCACCAAAGGGAGGCAGTGCGACCAAACTAGCGGCACCGACGAGATAACAAATACCAGAAACGGGACGACGGGACCATAAACCGCCGTATTGGCTTAAATCTTGGCTGATATTATTCCAAATGATGTTACCCACCACCATGACTAACAGGGACATAGCGATCGCATAAGTAAAGAGTAACACTAAAGCGGTTTCCGTTTGTCCGGTGGCAACAGCGATAAAAATCAGCCCCATGTAGGCACTGACGGAATAGGAGAGGGATCGCTTGACATCGATCTGTGCGATCGCAATTAAACCCGCACCGATAGCAGTAACAGAGCCAACAATGATCATTACTTGCAAGGTTAAGGGCGATAATTGCAGCACCGGCTCTAATTTCACCAATAACCAAGCGCCGGTGGAAACAACGACGGTATTCCGCAGAATTGTCGCTGGCATCGGTCCTTCCATGGCCTCATCTAGCCATAAATGCAGGGGAAATTGAGCGCATTTGCCCATCGGACCGGCAATCAGGGCTAAACAGAGTAAATTAGCCACATTGGGGTTTAAATTGGCTGTAGCCGCCCATTCTGCCAATTGGTCAAAGTTCCAGGTTCCCGCCAGGGGTAAAAGGGCCACCACTCCCATCAACAGGATTAAATCGCCAATCCGTTTAGTCAGAAAAGCATCCCGCGCCCCCGTCACTACCAGAGATTGATTGAACCAGAAACCAATCAGCAGATAAGTGCCGAGGGTGAGAACTTCTAGCACACAATAGCTGAAAAATAGCGAATTACAGATAACGAGGGCGCACATACCCCCTTCAAAGAGGGCGACGAGAGAATAAAACCTTGCCCAACCCCAATCCATTTCTAGATAGGCGATCGCATATACCTGGGCGGCGAGGTTTAAGCCGGTAATTAGCAGTAAAGCCCCGATATTAACGGCCGAAATCTGCACATCTAAAGATATGCTTAAATCTGCGGCATTTAGCCAATTAAATGCTATAGATTGCGGCGGACGACCCCAAACGGCGAGCAAAGCAAAAAGACTATGCAAAAAAGCCCAGCAGGTCATGATCAAGTTCAGATAACCGGCCGGTCGCGGGCCGGTTTGCCGGATAATACCGGGAGACCAGGGTAGGGCGAGAAGTGCGCCCGCAAGGGCATAAAGAGGTACCAACCAGATAGTCTGGCTGAAGGACTCGAACATATAACCACCTCAAGAAGAAAAATGATCCTGAATTAAAGTTTAAGGTTTAATGGCTCACTAATAAGCTGTCACCATTTTTTAACGGGGCATGAATGGGGATGGTTTGACTAGCTTCCAGCAGGTATTTTAAAAAAGCATCGGCAATCACGGAAAGTTGTTTTCCGGCCAGATAACAAACGTACCAATTGCGCTGAATCGGAAAATGTTCCAGGTCGAGGATGGCTAATTCGCCGTTTTCCCCTTCCGAGATGAGAGTATGCTTAGATAGTACCGATAGTCCCAAACCGCCAGAAATAGCCTGTTTGATGGCCTCGTTACTGCCTAATTCCAAGCGCACCTTAACTTTAATATCGTGGAGATTAAATAATTTTTGTACCGCTTGGCGGGTTCCAGATCCCGATTCGCGCATAATAAAAGGTTGCTGGTTGAGGCACTCAAGGGGCAGATTTTTCTGGCCCACCAAAGGATGATCTCGTCGCGCCACCACCACTAGGGGATTCTCCAGGAAAGACTGAGAACACAGTTCCACTTCTTCCGGCGGTTGGCTGAGAATATAGAGGTCATCCTCGTTGTTTAACATTCGCTCTTGCAGTTTCTGATGATTAGTCACTTGCAGGGCGATGTCAATACCCGGATACTGTTGACAGAATGCCCCCAGTAATCGCGGTACAAAGTATTTAGCGGTAGTAATTACGCCTAAAGTCAGCTTTCCCTGTCTAGTTCCCTTAATATCGGCCACTTTCATCTGAAAGTTGTCCAATTTATTAAAAATCTCTTGACAGGTGAACAGTAATTCCTGACCCGCTTCGGTTAAAAATAAACGTTTGCCAATTTGCTCGAATAGCGGTAAACCCACGGCTTTTGTGAGTTGTTTGACTTGGGTTGAGACGGTAGGTTGAGTGATAAATAACTCCTCGGCCGCCTTGGTAAAGCTACTGTGTCGAGCGGTAGCCTCAAAAACCCTTAACTGGTGCAGGGTTGCCTGTATCAAGTTCTTATCCTCTTCTCAATAACAACTATTTGTCACCATCAATCCTAACGCCTTTATAGATTCTAGTCAATTAACTTTTTGATAAATATAGACTCTAATAGATATAACCACCGCTTAAGACCTTTTTCAGCTTTTTTCTCTCTCCTCCCCCCTCCCCTTCTCCCCACTCCCCCCCTCTCCCTAGGGTTGATTCAAGGTAGGGTTGATTCAAGGTAGGGTTGATTCAAGGTAGGGTTGATTCAAGGTAGGGTTGATTCAAGGTAGGGTTGATTCAAGGTAGGGTTGATTCATGAATCAACCCTACCCTTGATAAGGGGGGTGTCTGATAATTTTTAACTACCTACTTAATTATCTTGCTACAATCAAAAAACAACCATCTATTAAAATTAAAAGACAATGGTTAGTTATCTTGATATTGACGACGATCTTCTTTTCCCCGATAGTGATGGTCAACCGATGGCAGATAATACCGAACAATATGAGTGGATTGTTAAAATTAAGGAGAATTTAGAAATTATCTTTGCTGATGACCCTAGGGTGTTTATTGCTGGAGATTTACTCTGGTATCCCCTGCGTTCTACTTTGGTTTCACCGGTTGCTCCCGATGTCATGGTAGCTTTTGGTCGTCCCAAAGGACGGAGGGGTTCCTATCGTCAATGGCAGGAAGAAAATATCGCTCCTCAAGTGGTTTTTGAAATTCTATCACCGAAGAATACAAAAGCAGAGATGAGTCGAAAATTAGAGTTTTATGACACATATAGTGTAGAAGAATACTATTTATATAACCCGATGCGCTGTCGTTTACAAGGATGGCAAAGACAGGGAAAAACTTTAAGAGAAATTATCCCCATCAATGACTGGATAAGTCCCCGTTTAGGTGTGCGTTTTATCTGGAATAAATCTAGTTTAGAATTGTATCGTCCTGATGGAGAGAAATTTTTAACAACTGTTGAGTTAGAGTCTCAAATGCGTCAAGAAAAGAAACGTGCCGATAAAGAAAAGAAACGTGCCGATAAAGAAAAGAAACGTGCCGATAAAGAAAAGAAACGTGCGGATCGACTAGCGGAACGCTTACAGGCGTTAGGATTAAGTTTAGAAGAAGAATAATACCATTTTTCTTTATTCGTAGCAGACATGACCATCTCTGCCATTACTTTGGAAAAATGGTATTTAGATCAGGTTTGTTTCATAAGTTATTAGTAAACAGTAATCAGTGAAATGATTACTGTTTACTGATAGCTAAAAAAATATTTAAACTTCTAATAAATTTTCTAGGCGATCAAGAACTATATCGGTGATACACTTAATCCGGTATAAACAGGCTTTAGTATCTGTGGAGTTGAAAGTGCCATTTTCCCAATATTTGTTACTACCGGCACCACCCCCGCAAACCCCAAAATAATCGCATTTTTGCCGACATAAATCGACTCCACCGCGCATATCAGCGTAAATTTGTTGAAATTTCTCGGTTTCACAGATAGATTCTAGGGAATCGCTCAAAACATTACCAAAGATAAAATCGCCGTAGGGTTGGGTTTTAATCGATAGTAATTCTGGATCAAAGGTGGAAAAATTACCTTGATTATCAAAATTGACAATCATAAAAGGTCGATTCATATCGGTATTTTCTAAGCGTTCATCGGCATAAATCAAACTACAGATCGATTCAAATTCCCGCAGCTTAAATTCTCCTTGTTTGGCCGTGACTAACTCCCAAAATCTGGCAATAAACTGGCGATAACGTTGTTCAATGCCTAATTTATCCAAGGAAGATTGTGAATGAATCCCCTCGGTTTCTTCCATATTAAAAGCCACATCGGTAAGGCCATGATCCCAAAAAAAGTTAAAAATTTCGTCGGGATAGTCGAGAGAATCTTCTGTTAAAACAGCGATGATACTGACATCAATTTCATGTTTTTGCAAGAAAGAAATCCCCCGCATTGTAGCAGCATGACTGCCAGTTCCCTTGCGGTTTTGCCGGTGGATGTCGTGAATAAAGGCCGGTCCATCAAGACTGACTCCCACATAAACATCATGCTTTTTAAATAATTGACACCAAGCATCGTTAATATAAGTGGCGTTAGTTTGTACCGAATGACGAAAACAGTAACCCTGCTGATTATATTTCTCGCTAACTTCCGCAATTTTGGCGAAAGCACTTTCATAAAAACTGATGGGAACTGCTAACGGTTCGCCAGCGTGCCAGCAAATGGTAAAATCATCTTGGAGAAAACGACTACTAAAAACCCTCTGAAAAATCGGCTCGATTAAATCTAAGGATAAGGTATTTTTTAAGTGGCGATCGGGTAAATAACAATAATCACAATTGAGATTACAAAAAGAAGTCGGCTGCACGACTACTAAAGTAATTGGACCACAATCCGACCAATCTATATTTGTGTTTTTTTCCATCATTCTATTTTTAAAATTCTCCCTTAAATATGATAACCGATAACCGATAACCGATTCTGGGAATTGTATCTTAATTCTACCTATACTATTTCCTATTCCCTCAATAATAAATAATATAATTGACCGGGAGTATTAATTAAACCGGCTCGCTCACCCGCATTTTTTCCTGTTCCCATAAAAATATCTACCCTCCCAGTACCTTTAATCGCGCTGCCAGTATCTTGATCGAGAACATAGCGACTAACTAATTTTTTATTAAGATTTCCCTGGGGAATTTCTGTCTCAATTACTGCTAAAGCACCGGGGGGAAAAATACTTTTATCTGTAGCGATCGATCTTTCCGGTAAAACCGGAACTCCAATACTACCAGTGGCAGCTGCGCCGTGGGTTTCTCGAAAGAAAATAAACCGATTATTGCGGGGAATATAATTCTTTAATTGCTCAGGATTATTTCTGAGAAAATCTAAAACCATTGGTAAGGTTAAACCCTCAGCAGGAAAAATACCATCGGCAATCATTTCTTTTCCCAGACTGGTGTAGGGATACTCGGTATTGCCATCAAAACCGATGCTCATAATTTGACCATTAGGTAAACGTAATTTCGCCGAACCTTGCACATGAACTAAATAAGCTTCTAAGCGATCTTTTAACCAGACTAATTCGTATCTCGAGAGACGGCTATTTTCCCCCAGTAAACCATCTTTTCCCTCTAATTCTACCCTAGCTGGATGGGGTTTAGACCAGCGAGAAAAGTTAGCAGGTCGGCGATAAAGAGGATATTTATACTCGGCGGTTTTTTGGCGACTTGCTTGATAAATTGGCTCAAAATAACCAGTAAATTTAACATTTCCCTGCCTATCATTACCCAAAGAACGATACCAAATAAATTCTTTTTTTACTGCCTTTTGTAGAGCTGCGGGAGTGGGAGAATTCTGCACTAATTGACGAAAACGTACTAAGGAACGCTGCACTCGCTGACGAGTTATTTCAGGAATAGGATAATTTTGATAGGCGCGGATCGCCGCCGAGCTATTCAGATAACGTAAACTATGATCGATCGCTTGTAGTAGGGTTTTTTTGTCCGTTAGCAGTCGTTCATCGTATCCCGTAGATGTTCCTAATTCTGAGATTTCAAAACGTTCTAGGGGCAAATTTGCGGGGGTGAGGGCAATTAATCCCAAGCTGAGGGGGAGGAGTGTCAAAAGGTGTTTCATGGTGACAGGAGTGGGCAGCTATTGACTCGGTTAACAATCAAGAAGGATAAATGGGAAAAGTTGTTTCTTGTTTATATCATGAGGATAGTTGTTGCCGATAAATCTTAATTTGTTCCAAGCGAGGGCCGACTTTAGAAATGATGGTAAATTCTAAATTTTGGTAATATAATTGTTCTCCCACCTTCGGTATTTTTTGCCAATGATGGAGGACAAAACCGGCTAGGGTTTGGTATTCATCGGCCAAGGGTAAGCTTAAATTTAATGCTTTGTTCACGTCCTCTAAATTCATTTGTGCTTGTACGAGAAAAGTTGATTCATCGAGGAGTTGGTATTCCAATGTTCCTGATTGATCACTAGGGGGAAAAGTTCCTAGAATCTCGCCGATTAAATCTTTGAGGGTTAATAAACCGGCTGTTCTGCCAAATTCATCGACAATGATAACCATCTTTAAGAATGATTCCTGCATCACTGTCAGTAATTCATTTAAAGGGGTAGTTTCGGGGAAAAAACGCACAGGTTTTAACCAAGGTTTAATCGGGGTTGTTAAATTTAACTGACCTTCGGCAAGGGGTAAAGCTAAATCTTTAAAATCGATCAGACCACGGATATCATCACCAGAATCTCCTGCCACAGGATAGCAAGAATAGCCACTGTTAACCACGTTGAGCAATAATTCCTGAAAAGTTGCGGTCGAGGGAATAGCTATTAAACGGTTATGGGGAACCATGATTTCCGCAGCAGTGATTTCGCCAAACTGGAAGACATTATTTAAAATTTTCCTTTCCGCTGCTTCTAATCCCGTTAATTCCCCTTCCATGCTGATAATTAATTGTAATTCCTCGCAAGTTACCCGATTAGAACGCTGTAGATCCACTTCGGGGATACGGGTTAAAACCAATAAAAAACGAGTTGATTGGTTCAGAATACCGATAAAAGGCTTAAAAATCTGGGAAATAACGCCAATAGGTGCTGCTAATAATCGCGCCATCGGTTCGGCATAAATTAAAGCGAGGGATTTGGGATAAAGTTCCCCAAAAACTATCTGGAGATAGGCCACGATTAAAAAAGCTAGACAAAGAGAGAAGCCATGGGAGAGAAGATTTTGCCAGTTTAAAGAAAAGGGTAAAAAACTTAGTAATTTCCTCACAAAAACGGTCATGGTACTCTCCCCGATCCAACCTAAAGCTAAACTAGAAAGGGTGATGCCTAATTGGGTAGTGGAAAGTAAGCGATCGAGACTTCTTTGTAGAGATTGGACCGTCTGCGCTGGCACATCTCCCGCAGCCACTAGCTGACTGACGCGGGTACGACGGACAGACACAAGCGAAAATTCGGCCGCTACGAAAAAAGCATTGAGCGCGATTAGTAAAAAGACTAAAATTAAACGAGTCAATAAATCCTGATTATCCATAGCGAAAAGGCAAAACTCGCCTTTTTAAAAGCCTATCCTTTGGTTTCGTTCTTTGATTGCGGTTTGTTTTTCTGTTGTTGCATATAAACTCTCACTCTTTTCAGCACCTCTTCTTCCTTCACGGGGATAAAAGTTTGATTGCGACCATAACTGGTGCGATCGTTGGTAAACTTTTTAGCGGGGTTGATATCTGGTTGACTGACTCCCTTCAGGGAGGCGATTCCCAATTGATAGGCTACCCAACCGCTACCGAAGCCGGCGGCTAACATGGCTACCATCAAAAGGAGTCCTAACTGCAAGGAGGTGCTGATTGCAAATTTTTTCATCTTGGTGGGGCTGGATTTTCACGTTCGGAGTGATTACCGATCTATAATGAGTTAATAGTATAACCCAGGGTTGGCCGAGCGGTTGAGGCAACGAACTCATAATTCGTGCTAGGCAGGTTCAACTCCTGCACCCTGGATAGTTTTGATGGCTTCGGAAGGTATTCGGTAGCAGTATTCAGAGTGTAGGGTGCGTGTTTGCGGTTACTAATTTGGTCAAAAAACCCAAACTAACAAGCCGCCGTAACGCACCAATTATATTATCTCTTGTTTCAAGGCTCTGCCTTGCAACACAGTATTTAAGGCAGAGCCTTAAATATTATTCAGGTAGAATCCTTGCTTCTGATCAAGGTTCTGGTATCTCCAACTGACGAAAAATTCTCACAGCCATCCTCGACAATTTCTCAATGTGGAGGGATGGCTGCGCACCGACCATTGAGGGGATTTTCTCAGATGGAATGTTCACTTCCTTCTCGTACCAATTGACAACCCTGTTGACTGAGATAACGCAACAAATCTCGACGCTTCATGAGGCGATCAAAGTCGGTACAATTTGGACATGGGTTGATGCGGAAAAGATCAGATAAATTGGTTCTTCTAAATCCGCTTCTGGGTCTGTTAACAACCCATTAGGCAAGGGTAAAGATTCCCCCCTAGATAAATTAACTTCTGCCATGTCCACCAGCGCACTGGCTAAGGAACGGCGTACTGCTGCTAGATCATTTCCCCAGGAAATCACGCCAGGGAAATCCAAGACTTCTCCATGGACTCCCTGTTCCAGAAATTTATACATTGCTTTGTAGGTAAGCATCCAATTTATACTCCTTTCTTTCACCGATATATTTAGTAAAATGTAGTAAAATGTAGGGTGCGTTAGGCGGCTACCAATTCGGTCAAAAAAACAAAATTAACAAGCCGCCGTAACGCACCAATTGTATCATTAGTTGTTTGACCAAATCTAAATTTTCTGTAATCATATTGACCTCATGTTATATTTAAGGTTAGTTTTATCAACCGGAATATCCCTTGGCTTCGCTTCTTTCATAATTTATTGTTTTTATTTACTTAATTTGATTATTCTCTAGCCACTTGGTAGCTTCACTAATAAACAATTTTGCATTTTCTAAAGTTTTGCCTGCTTGTTGTTGAGTGATGGGTATGGTTTCATCATAATCACTTAACTGTCTTAAATCCAAAGTCTCACTCAAGGTTCTTGATAAGTTTTGAGATAATTCTCCAGTTTTAATAAATTGTTGTCCAAATTGTTGAATCAAGCCTCTGTGAGTTCTAGTATTGACGTTTTTAGCAGCCAAGAGAGCTTGTACTGTATAATATAAGGCGTAATAAGCGCGAGAAATACAAGCACGATATAGAGTATTTTCCCACAAAATTTCAGCAGCAGATAATTCTTCTTTAGCTAGACTTAGTAATGTTTGAATGCGGTTCATAAAGCTATACCTTCTCGGCGAATATTTTCTAATAAAGGAGTATCTTTACATAAAAAGTCTTCTTCAGATATGGGCAAAACTGAGATGAGTTGATCGTATTTAAGGTTAATTTGATTTTTCACTTCTCCCATACGGAAAATTTCATCTCCAGGAGAAACTGGACTTTTTAAAATTACCATGATATCAATATCAGAGTCTTCTGTTGCATCCCCTCTTGCTTGAGAACCGTACAGAACTAAGTTTATTAATTTATCGCCATAGATTTTTTCTAGTGCTTGGCGAAATTCTGTGATGATTTTTTCGAGTTTTTTCATAATTTATCAATTTTAGACCTTCAAACCATTCTTCCCAAACTTTAGCCCCATCTTCTTGCGGTTTGTCATTAGCTATTTTTTAACAAAGCCTCCCCTTTTGAAGTCAATTCCCAACGATCACGCGGCGATTCTTTTTCCACATAACGTTTGACTAAGCCTCGCTGGCAAAGATTTTTTAAGACTGTCATCATATCAGGTTCTCTAGGAACATCTCGGCGGGAAAGTGCGTTAGCTAATTCGTACCAACTCCATTTTCCTTTTCCTTTTTCAACTAATTGGAGAAGCACCAATTCAAGTTGGGTTAACTGTACGGTATCTTTCATGATTAATCCTCTATACTTGGGTGAAATAAAACGCCAAATCCTTCTTTTAAACCATAATCTTCAAGGGTTGCTGTGTGAGCATTATTCCACAACTTGTAAGCCAGATCTGGATCGGGTGGCTGTCCAGTGGGATAGCCTAGTTTTTTATATCTAATGTACTCCCGCAATTCATGGGTATAAAATCTTAAATCGACCATTTCAGGTTTAAGTCTGCCTTGGGCTACTTTTCTTAACCTTTCTACCATTTTCAGTTCTGCTTGACCTACTGGATTAAATCTGCGGACATGAAATTCAACTAAATTAACTCCTCTGTCAGTAATTTTTACTTCTTGATAGGATAATTTAAGAATTTTACCTCCCGCTTTAGATGGTTCAAATAGCCTGCCGCTAATAGCTCCTGTCTCTTGCATTATAGATTAATTCATCAGTCCTTTATTTTGATTTTTTAATTTTAGTAACAACCATTTTTTATGAGAACAACCTTCCTCAAAATTACTTTTCAAGATTTTTGATGTTATCGAGAGCCTTGAGATACATTTCCATATTGTCTTGCTGCGAGTAAAGTTGTGCCGCTTGATTGTAGTCAGCGATCGCACCTTGCTTGTCTTCTAAGTCATCCTTGGCTAACCCGCGATTGTAGTAGGCATCAGCATAGTCGGGTTTGATATTAATGGCTTGATTGTAGTCAGCGATCTCACCTTGGTAATCTCCTAACTCATATTTGGCTAACCCGCGATTGTTGTAGGCATCAGCATAGTCAGGTTTGATTTTAATGGCTTGATTGTAGTCTGCGATCGCACCTTGGTAGTCTCCTAAGTTTTTCTTGGCAATCCCACGATAGTTGTAGGCATCAGCATAGTCAGGTTTGATATTAATGGCTTGATTGTAGTCTGCGATCGCACCTTGGTAGTCTCCTAAGTTTTTCTTGGCAATCCCACGATTGTAGTAGGCATCAGCATAGTCGGGTTTGATATTAATGGCTTGATTGTAGTCAGCGATCGCACCTTGCTTGTCTCCTAAGTTATACTTGGCATTCCCGCGATTGTTGTAGGCAAGAGCATAGTCAGGTTTGATTTTAATGGCTTGATTGTAGTCTGCGATCGCACCTTGGTAGTCTCCTGATTCACCTTTGTTATAGGCACTGTTAAGCCACTCCTCGGCGGTCAATTGTACGGTTTTGGGGTGTAACTCTGGCTTAACTTGGGTAATGCCCCACTGTAGCCGATAAAAAGCCGTAGCATCATCAATCTGCTCAAACTTAACCCAATTAAGTTCTTGTAGGAATAGTAAATCACTAGGAATATTATTAACCCCTGGTAACAAAACAGGAATAACAGGAATTTTTTGATTAACAAATTTAGTAATAAGCGATCGCAGTTCCATGACCTGCCACGTTCCTAATCCCTTAGTACCAATAATAATAGCTGCCGATTTAATCAGGGGAATAGCTTTTTGAATTTCATCCTGAAATGACATCCCTGGTGGGATTTGTTCCTCATCTAGCCAAGGTTTTAACCCTCGTTCCCTCAGTTTTTTAGCGATCACCCTTACTTGCGGTTTATCCACACTATTATGAGCCAGGAAAACATCAAACTGCTGAGACATTCCCAGAAACTCCTAATCTAATTTTCAACCCCAGCAATCTCTGCTAGAGCCAGTGCATACCGACTTAAATCCCGCCTGAGAGCCTCTAACTCCCTTCGCAATTCAGGTTCTTCTGTCCATTGCTGCTCGTATTCCTTGGGACTGACATCAGCAGGGCGCTTCGCTTCCCAAACCTGTAAGCGAGGATGCCACTTGGCTAGAAAACGGCGCAACCCCCGATTCAGGACAGCGATCGCAATACCGCCCACTGAATTGCGAGAAGCCCCCACATCGGGACCAGCTTCCTTGAGAATCTCGCGGGTTGTCCCCAATAAACTATACAGCGAGTTCAAAGCCTCACGCAGCAGCCCTTCTTCACCCTCCAGTGGCTCTACAGCAATGCGAGTCACCAATTCCACATAAAGTGACCATGCAGCCCTTCTCTCAGTCGGATCTGCCTCCCATTCGGCTTAACCAATACCAAAAGGAAGACTGACAGACACTTTCTTCAATACAGCCGGATCGCCCTTCATCTGTTTCCCCTCGCCTCAGCCTCTAATGTTGCCATTCTCCTCTCCAATTATATGACGGGATTTAGCTTATTACTCCGAATATTGGGCTGGGTGGAGAGTGGCGATTGTCCTGAAAAAAACGGCTCCGACTAGATGCAGAAATCGTTAGAATAATCAAAGAATGACTTCTCCTGAACGATAGTCATTTCCGAAACACAACAGGCTCTTTTCTTCTCGTACCAATTGACAACCCTGTTGACTGAGATAACGTAACAAATCTCGACGCTTCATGAGGCGATCAAAGTCGGTACAATTTGGACATGGGTTGACGCAGAAAAGATTAGATAAATTGGTTCTTCTAAATCCGCTTCTGGGTCTGTTAACAACGCATTAGGCAAGGGTAAGGATTCCCCCCTAGATATATTAACTTCTGCCATGTCCACCAGCGCACTGGCTAAGGACTGGCGGACTGCTGCTATATCATTTCCCCAGGAAATCACGCCGGGGAAATCCAAGACTTCTCCATGGACTCCCTGTTCCAGAAATTTATACATGGCTTTGTAGGTAAGCATCCAATTTATGCTCCTTTCTTTCACCGATATATTTAGTAAAATGTAGGGTGCGTTAGGCAGCTACCAATTCGGTCAAAAAAACAAAATTAACAAGCCGCCGTAACGCACTGATCGTATCATTAATTGTACCTAATGTAAAACAGGCTTCTAGCCTGTTCCACGGGAAGATGGCCTCGGGGGGATATTGGTTGATAGATAGATAAAGATTAACGCTGGTCTCACCCTCTCGCAATCAAAGAGTGTAGGCTGCGTTATGCTATTCCTAAAAAAACCTAAGAAACTAATTCAAATTCAACCTTCATTTTTAGGGCTGTAGCGATGAGATTTAACAACAAAAAAGAGTTTCCTTCATAGTCAGCATTTTCTAAAGCTTCAATAATGGATTCATCAGTATGAATTAATTCTGCCAAAGCTTTTGTTGAAAGATGATATGTTTCCTTAATCTTAAATATTTTTCTGGCTACTTCGTCATCAATACGAGCCTTTTCTAATTCTAATTGACGCTCTGGATTATTAGCGTAATAACGTTGGTAAAGAATTTTTAAGCCATCGGCTGTTGTTGGGGATGTATTCATATTAACTCCTGAAAATAAGTGTATAATTCGGGATTCTTTTCAAATTTAGTCTTGTTTTTAATTGCTTGCTCAATTTCTAGTGGTGGAACTTCTTTTTCTTTAATTATACCATGAGAAATGACCACAGATTGGTTTTTATAAAAGAAATAAATAACTCTATAATTTATCCCTTGAAAATTAACTCTCAATTCATAAATTTTATCTCGCAAAAAGTCTGCTTCTGGTCTGCGTAATTCATGTCCTAGTTCTGCTAGTATTTCTAATTTGACAAAGCATTTGTTTTGAGCTTTATCAGGAAGACTATCAAGCCATTCCAGAATTGGTATATTACCTCTTTCGTCTTGGTAAAAAATAAGTTGTATTTTTGGCATATTAAAGTTTTTATATATGTAAATTTTCTGACAACTGATAACTGAAATATTTTTAGATATCGAGTTCCGCAAAATGCGATGTTTACCTGAGCAAAATCTCCAAAACTAAGCTTGACAAAAGACCTGAGATCGTTATATCCTACAGGTTACAAGTCTTTGCGCGAGAGAAGAGAAGAGAAGTCATTCCACCCAGGCTTCCCATCTCCCATTTCAAAGGCCAGGGAAAGTCCCCAAAGTCCAGCTTATAGGCTGTGTTATTTATCTTATGTAACGTAGGTAGGTGAGCTTTGGGGGCAAAGAACTTATTAAAAGTTAAGTTGCTCTCCCACAACCAATGACCTCTTTTTCTCCAGCCGACGCAATCGCCGAACTTTTCCCACACTTTCGTATTAAATTCTCTCGTGCCACCGAGACTCTCATAGATTTCTTTCTGGACGCTGAAGCCAAACTTACCGTTACTGTAGTGTAGCCATAATTGGTCAATAGTTCGTAAATCTTCACAGGGGAAATTGGCAATATGACCTGTACTCACCCATCCTTCTCTCAGCCATGAAGCTAATCGTTCGTCTTCCCCTAATGCGGCATGAAGCATAACTTTACCTGTTTCTTGGTCTGCTTCTTTCCACTTTCCCGCTGCTAGGAGTTGCTGTAATCGAGAATAGTTAACCCCCCTAGCACTTTTAAGCACAATATTAGCAGCAACTTTAGGCGGTGGTGGTGTTTGAATAACGGGGGTTGCTGGTGTTGGAGAATAACGGGGAGTTGCTGGTGTTTGTATCGAAGTTGCTGGTGATTGTCCCGTCAAATCTTGTAAAATCTCCCTCGCTGACTGATAACGCTTTCTTGTCCCAAACTCGATCATTTTATCAAGAATGCGCCCTAAATCATCCCGAACATTATTATTAACTAAAAACTGTCTCCAAATCCATTCATGGTCACTGGTATCAAATAAATCAAAGGGTGAAACCTGAGTCAACAAATAAATACAAGTGACTCCTAAACTATACAAATCACTAGGATTGTTCGCCTTACCGTTAGCTTGTTCTGGTGCGACATATTCCGCCGAACCGATTACCGTACCAGTAACAGAACGGTTAAGAGGTGTAACAACTTTAGACGCGCCAAAATCTACTAAAACGGCTTTCTTGTCTGAGTTACGTCTAATTATATTTTCTGGTTTTAATGGGCTCTTCGGTTTGTGTTATGCAATGGACGGGGGTTATAAGGGATGGAACCCTTATATAGAAAGGCATTTAGCGATTTTTGTCAATTGTTTTTGCTCTAGAGCGAACTAATCAATTAAATCTCTTGCCAGATAAGGATTC
>NZ_JADBSZ010000283.1:0-10349 GCF_020246425.1 Microcystis sp. M079S1 | reverse complement strand
TTCTCCTGCTTTAAAGCCATCGGTAAACTTGATTTTACGTCGATGATCAGATAGTTGGTAGCCTGTTAGTTTGTACTCAACGGAACGGCTATGCTTTTTGAACCGAGGAAAACCCTTTTTGCCCGGTATCTTAGCATGACAATTATGATAAAACCTATTAATTGATTGCCAGGCTCTATCAGCAGCCGATTGGCGAGCTTGAGAGTTTAATTTATTAACCCAAGGTGTCTCTTTATTGTTAGCTAGTACCGCACAAAGTTTTTGGAGATCATTGCGGGTTGTCCCTTGATTGGACTGCCAATAACGAACACAAGAGTTACGCACAAACTGAGAAGTTTTGATAGCTTCATCAAGCTGGTGATATTGCTCTGGGGTTCCGTTTTTTAGCTTTGCTTCTACGACTAGCATCTAACAATCCACGACCATTGGTTAAATTAATTATAACACAGTTTACCTACAGATGGTAGAATTAAACCGATGCTCTGGGGTTGATATTCTGGTCGGATTTCATCCCCCGCAAAGGTGAGTATCTTGTCGAAAAATGTAGCGGGGGCATTCATCCGACATTTTAGGTAAATTCCGAATTATCTAGAAGATGGATTTAGGTTGAAATGTGACTTAGATCACATACAATCGGGGTTTCTTTTCGCTAACTTAATTAGCAGGGTACGCTGCCTAAATTTTTAGTAATCTGGGCATAGTCCGCAAGCTTGGCCGGGTAAGCCAAGGGGAATTTTCCCAAACTTGCCAAGCTAAAATCGATCAACTCGCTCAGTACGATAACCCGAAATAGGGGCATCCTCAGAAGGGAGCATCTACTATCTAATCACAATTGACCCCTTTATGGTCATAGCCCTAAAATCCATCCGCTCACTGATTTAGGAGGGCTGAATCAAATAACCATGGCTAGTCTAAACACTGGACAAAGACAAACAAGAGACGAAGAACAGCTACTATACGATTATTGGCTCGACCGCGCACGGACCGATTCCCCCGAGCAATTAATCGAGGATTTTTGTCGTCTGTTTATCGAAGGTGGGGGCTATCAAGAAGCTCCTATTTATTTAGCCCTAGAGCGTCTTGTCAAGGCTAAGGATGCCGAAATTCGTTTTTATCATTTCTTTAACCGCTGCTGTCATATTTTAGTGAATCGATGGCAAACGCAGCCCGCCCATCAGCCAGCAGTTCCCGAATTGGTATCGCTACTGGAAAATTTGCCCTCCCCACCCCCTGGACATTACAGCATCCCCAACAATTTGCGCCATCTGGTCAAAAATTTTACCCTCTCGGATGACTACGTTAGGCTGCAGCGTCTGACGAGAATTATTAGCGGCAAATACAGCGAAAAAACCGCCGCTTCCCTGGGAACCCTGATTAATCGTTATCCCTACCTCTATGATTACTATTTACTCGGTGATGAAAGTCCCCGAGAACAGCGACAAACCGTTAGACGTATTAAGGTGAAAACCGAGAGCCGTTTCGAGGTAAATCTCTCTCGTTATGTCACCTATCAGGTACGTTTGGCACAGGCGGCCCATAGCCCAAAAATCAGGGAAGAAGCGGGGAGAATCATTCAACCGGTAGAAAATCCCACCCTGCTCAATGATAAGGAACTAAATCGCGCCCTCAAGCATTATCTGGGGACGGTAGCAGGAAATTATACTTATAAGGAGCTTTCGCAAAATTTTCTGGCGAATACAGTTTATAGCCCTACCTATAAAGATTTTAAAAATGACCTCTACGATTATCTGATTACCTCCTTAGACTACGGCAAGGGGCAATTTAACAAAAAACTCGACGATGTCCTGCAAAATACTCTACCCCACTGCGATCAACAAAAACCGAGTGAATTTCTCAGGCTGCGTACTTCTAGCCAACTGTTAAATTATCTGGTGGTGGAAAGCGGGCAAAAACCCGATCATTACATTTTTATGGATATGATCACCAATATGGGGGTAACTCGGACTGTGGGGTTATTGCTCAAGTTGATTTTGATCTGTCCCCAGGCAAAACCCCACTTAGATAAACGTTTTGCGATTCTATTTAACCACTACGAGAGTTATTCTTGCGATCAAGTGCCTTGGTTGGTTAAATCCCTAGAAAATCTGCAAGTAGCTTTTAGTATTCATTTCGGTCAAGCTGATTTGTCCTGTCTCCGTCAAATCCAGTGATCAGCTGTTCGCTATCTAAATTACTTGTTAAGACTGTCTATGAGAGGAGAAGGGGGGAAGTGGGGAAGGGGGGAAGTGGGGAAGTGGGGAAGTGGGGAAGTGGGGTGTGGGGTGTGGGGTGTGGGGTGTGGGGAGAATAAATAAAATAATCTCCTATCTCCTGACTCCTATCTCCTGACTCCTATCTCCTATCTCCTGACTCCTGACTCCTGACTCCTGAATCCTGAATCCTGAATCCTGAATCCGTCAAATCGATTAAAAAGTTAAGTAATCTCAACTTCTAGCCAATGGTGACCCGGAGCTAGGGGATAATTAAACCATCGTCATTTAGGCTGCGTTTATCCGTGAAAATTATCGTTATCGGCAGTGGTGGTCGAGAACACGCCTTGGCTTGGAAACTGCTGCAATCGCCCGAAGTAGAACAAGTGTTCTGCATTCCAGGTAATGGGGGAACGGCAATTTTACCTCAATGTGAAAATATCCCCATAGCAATGGAGGATTTTGCCGAAATTAGCCGCTTTGTCCGAGAAAATTGCGTCGATCTGGTGGTTGTCGGGCCAGAATATCCCCTCTCCCTCGGCATTACCGATCATCTTCTCGGCCAAGAAATTGCCGTTTTTGGTCCCACACAAACCGGGGCCTTAATTGAATCGAGCAAATCCTGGGCAAAAGAATTAATGAGCGAAGCAGCAGTTATCACCGCCGTCTCGGAAACCTTTACCGATGCAGAATTAGCAAAAACTTATATCCGAGAGCAAGGAGCGCCAATTGTGGTGAAAGCTGACGGATTAGCCGCAGGAAAAGGGGTAATTGTCGCCGAAACCGTAGATACGGCCCTAGAAGCGATCGATGATCTTTTTACCAGTGGCTTTACTAAAGTCGTGGTGGAAGAATTCCTAGAGGGAGAAGAAGTGTCTATCCTCACCCTCACCGATGGGATCAGTTTTCGTTCCCTGCTACCCGCCCAAGATCACAAGCGGATCGGTGAAGGCGATACTGGCAAAAATACCGGCGGTATGGGAGTTTATGCCCCCGCACCCATAGCCACCGCCGCCATTATCGAAGCGGTAAACCGAGACATCCTCGCCCCCATCGTCGCCACCCTACAAAAACGCGGCATTGACTATCGGGGAGTCCTCTACGCCGGTTTAATGATTTCCCCCGCCGGAGAGCCAAAAGTTCTCGAATTTAACTGTCGTTTTGGCGATCCCGAAACCCAAGCAGTTTTACCCCTACTGGAAACTCCCCTCGCACCCCTACTGCTGGCTTGCGCTCAACAAAAATTAACTGATTTCCCCTCTTTACAATGGCGATCCGGCAGTGCCGTTTGTGTGGTGGCCGCGTCTGCTGGTTATCCCGACCACTACGAAAAAGGCCAGTTAATCACTGGAATTAAGGCAGCTGAAACCGCGGGAGCGATCGTTTTCCACGCCGGCACGGTTTTAAAACACGGCGATATCTTCACCGATGGCGGCCGCGTCTTGGGTGTCACGGCTATGGGAGCTAATTTTAATCAGGCGATCGAACTTGCCTATCAATCGGTGAAAAGGATACACTTTGAGGGCATCTATTACCGTCGTGATATCGGCCACCGGGTAAGGGAAAAATAAGGGTCAGTATTGGGAGCATCTCACCTTTGTAACCCCTAAATCAGGTTTTATGTCAAGCTATTTTGAAAGCCTTGCTAGAAACCAGTTTTAGGGACAAGTATAATTACTCACTTGCATAAATGAGATGCTCCCTCAGTATTTAGGCAGGGGTAAAAGGGGGAATAGTTAGGGGTTTTGAGGATTAATTTATGAGCCAATTTCCCTTTTTTTCCGAATCTCTCACCGCTAATCCTCACCTGATGCCAAACCTCTTTCTAGGGTCATCCCTGACAAAAGCGCATCTGATTTGTCAAAAAACCAGTAACTATTGATAAAATCATGAAACTGAATCGCCCAACCAAATTGCCATCCCTATGCGAATTTTGCTCTATTCTTATAACTATTATCCCGAACCGATCGGCATCGCTCCCCTGATGACGGAATTAGCGGAAGGATTGGTTAAAAGAGGTCATCAAGTCAGGGTTTTAACCGCTTTTCCTTGGTATCCTAATAGTGAAATCGATCCCGAATACCGCGGAAAAATCTATCTAGAAGAAGAACGAAATGGTGTTAAAATTCAACGTTCCTACGTCTGGGCGCGTCCCCAAAGAAGTTTAAAAAATCGAATTTTCTTTGAATTGAGCTTTGTTTTTTTGAGTTTCTTTCAGGCTCTCAAGGGTGAAAAACCCGATCTAATTTTCTTAACTGTCCCCGGATTACCCGTTTGCGTTCCCGCCGCTTTATTGAGTAAATTATATGGGGTGCCGATTATTCTAAATTTACAGGATATTCTGCCCGATGCGGCAGTTCATGTGGGATTATTAACTAATCAGAAAATGATTAAGGTTTTTAGTAGTCTCGAAAAATTTGCCTATCAAACTGCCAGCAAAATCTCGGTTATTGCCGATGGTTTTACCAAAAACCTTATAACTAAAAATGTGCCGAGTCAGAAAATTATTGAAATTCCTAATTGGGTGGATGTAAGCTTTATTAAACCTCTGCCGAAAAACAATAATTATTTTCGCCAAGAAAATCATCTTGAGGGCAAATTTGTTGTTTTATATTCTGGCAATATTGCCCTAACCCAACCCCTAGAAACCCTGATCGATGCTGCAGTTTACTTAGTTGACATCCTTGAGATTAAAGTGGTAATTGTTGGTAAAAAAGAAGCCCTCGATCGCCTAGAAAAGTATCGCCAACAACAGGGGGCCAGTAATGTGCTTTTATTACCCTTTCAACCCCGGGAAAAATTACCAGAAATGTTAGCAGCCGCCGATGTGGGTATGGTGATGCAAAAACATAACGTTATTTCCTTTAATATGCCGTCCAAAATTCAGCTATTATTAGCTAGTGGTCGTGCTATTATTGCTTCTGTTCCCGCCGATGGAACCGCCGCTAGGGCGATCGAGCGTAGTGGTGGTGGTTTGGTGGTTAATCCTGAAGATCCAGAGGCATTAGCTACGGCTATTTTAAAATTATACAAAAACCCAGATTTAGCAACTATACTAGGAGAAAAAGGACGACAATACGCAGAGGAAAATTATGCCTTTGAAAAGACTTTGGATCAATACGAAAAGCTTTTTTCTCAAGTAGTTAGTTAATAATTAGGGTATAGGGATTAGGGATAGGGAAATGGGGAAATGGGGGAATTTCAACTAAAACCCTAAAACCCTAAAACCCTAAAACCCTAAAACCCCAACACCTATTACCCAACCTCCATCACCCCATCACCTAACCCCTAACTCCCACTTAACTATTTTCATGTTCGATAATTTCTCAAAAAAACTCCCCTGGCAAAGTCTCAAACAAGCGATCGCTTTTTTCTTAACAATTATTGCTTTAACTCCAGTGGTTACGGCTTTAATTTCTAGTGTTAATCAGCCCCAAATCCAATCGAATATTCAACTATATCAAACCAATCTCAATCTACAAGCCACGACTCTAAGCAGCGATGCTGATCCTAATAGTGAGGAATTTGCTAATCTTAAATTAATTCAAACTTCCCTGATCGGTGAAGATACTTATAACACTGCCGAGGAACAGTATTTATCAGCCCAGAAAAGTGCCAAAAAAACAATCACCGAACTAGAAAAATCAGCAGTTAATCCCGAACAAAAAAAATCCCTTGAGCGCGACATCAATTCCTTAAAAGATTTAGAACTGAAATTAAGTCTCATTCAAGCTAGTCAAGGTGACTTGGATTCGGCACGGAAAATCTGGCAAGAGATCAAGGAAAAATCAGCATTTGAGAACTATAAACCTGCTGTTTTAAAAAATGCGCTGCTGTTAGAGGGATTGTACAGTGAACCCCCCCAAATTGCTGCCGATGCTGAAGCGAGAATCGAGCGCAATTTTCAAGGATGGTTTCGTTATACCATTCTGGAAAAATTATATAGTCTCGAAAATCGTCAAGAGGATTTACTCGCTTTAGAGGAAGAACAGAGTGAAGTGGCGGCTAATGCGTTAATTAAACTAATTTTAGTGGCTTTGTTGCCTCTTATCGGCGGTTTAATCGGTGTTTTGCTGTTGATCTTTTTATTATTGCAGTGGCTGCTCCGTAAACAGCGAGCGCTGCTCTTTTTAGATGATAGTCTCGCTTGGCAAACTAAGTGGGGAGGAGAAACCCTCTGGTGGGGAATAATTATCGGTTTCTTTTTCGTCGGAGAAATTGTTTTACCGGTAATTTTCGGGATTTTATCGAGTTCCTTGAGTCTCAACCCCGAACAATTTAACCTAGAAGCTAAAGCAATATACGTTGTAGTTAGTTATTTAGCCTTAACAGTGAGCAGTTTATCGGTTTTATACCTAGCGATCAAGCCTTTTCGCCCTTTACCTCCCGATTGGTTTCGTTTTAATCTTTTTAGTCCTTGGCTTCTCTGGGGATTGGCCGGCTATTTCGTCGCTTTACCCCTCGTTATTATCGTTTCTTTGCTCAATCAACTAATTTGGCAAGGACAAGGGGGCAGTAACCCGCTGCTGACTTTAGCCCTAGAATCCCAGAATACCTTCGCTTTAGTCTGTTTTGCCTTTACTGCTTCCCTTGCCGCTCCTTTTTTCGAGGAAATTGTCTTTCGCGGCTTTTTACTAGCTTCTTTGACTCGTTATCTGCCTGTTTGGGCTGCGATCGCTCTTAGTAGTTTGATTTTCGCCCTTGCTCACCAAAATTTGTCAGAAGTGCTGCCTTTAACCGTCCTAGGTTGTGTTCTTGGCTTTGTTTACACCCGCTCGAAAAATTTATTATCCTCAATGTTGGTTCATAGTCTCTGGAATGGTGGCACCCTGTTAAGTTTATTTTTATTAGGCAGCGGTGCAGGTTAGGTGAAGTCTCTGGTTTTCGGGGTAGCCTAGAGATGATGACAAATACCGTCTAATTAATTATCAACCTATCTCTGTTGGATAAACCATGACTATCGCTCAAAGCTTACCCCTAGTCGAGTCTCATGTAAACCCTGAGATAATCTTCCCAGAAGGCCAATTTTGGAGTGATGAACCCCCTTTGGAAAGTAACCTACATCTACAACAAATTATTTTATTAATTCAGTGTTTAGAATGGTGGTGGCGCGAGCGAGAAGATTATTTTGCCGCCGGCAATTTAACCATTTATTACAGTCCTAACCAGAAAAAGTCAGAATTCTTTCGTGGTCCCGATTTTTTCGTCGTTTTGGGGACAAATCCCAATCCCAACCGCAGAAGTTGGGTAATTTGGCGAGAAGAGGGCAAATATCCCAATTTAATTGTGGAAATTCTCTCCGATAGTACCGCCAAAGTTGACCGAGAGGAGAAAAAACAAATTTATCAAGATATATTTCGCACTCCCGATTATTTTTGGTTTGACCCAGAAAGCTTAGAATTTCAAGGATTTACCCTAATTAGCGGTCAATATCAACCGATTGCCCCCAATCCGCAGGGATGGCTCTGGAGTCAACAATTAGGCTTATATTTGGGTTTATCTGCCAATAAATTGCGCTATTTTACCCCCGAAGGGGAATTAGTACCCACTCCCGCAGAAGCGGCACAACAAGCAGAAAATCGGGTTTTAGAGGTAGAAAATCGGGTTTTAGAGGCAGAAACCCAAGTTGAACAGGAAAGGCAGAAATCCGCAAAATTAGCGGCTAAACTGCGGGAATTGGGCATAAATCCCGATGAAAATCTCTAATCTTTCTCTGTCATCCCTTGCACTTAATTAGATAACCACATCGTTGCTCACCTTGGTTGATCCAGTGAGTCCGTTCGATCGTACAATCGGGAAGCAGCATCGCAAACATTTCTAATTCATGGCCACAGATACTGGGATAAGAACCAGCCACCTCAGCAATAGCGCAATGATGCTCGGCCAGGACATAACTATTTTCTGCTTCCAGTGCCACTAATTCTGCCATATAACCCTCCTCTTGGCGAATTTCCAGCAATTTTCTCATTCTTTCCCCTAAAGACCCCTTCCCGAGGCGCAATTGATATTCTGCCGCTTTGCGTTGCCACTGTTTTTTGAGAATTTCCCCCACCTGTTGCTCTCCCACCGTCTCCACGAGAGTATTGAGGAAAGAAACGGCGAAATTATCGTAATTATGGGGAAAACGGCCACGACCTTGACGACTGAGACGATAAATGTGCTGAGGCCGTCCTATCTTATTTTGTACGGCAAAATATTCTATCAGTCCTTCCTCCTCCAAATCCTTAAGATGGCGGCGCGTCGCTTGCGGACTAATACTTAACTCCTCAGCCAAGTCTTGGGCGGTAGATTGACCGTTTTTGAGCAAATATTGCAGAATATCGTCTTTCGTCGAGGCGGGTTGAGTCGTGGTCATGATACCAAAAACAGAGGCTTTAGCGTACAATTGCGGAGAGTCAAGAAGCGGCCAATTACCCCTACAGAGTAACCTGAATAACAGAGGTTTACCAGCATCCTCTGAAATTTTCCGTGACTTTGACAACAGCTTTGTTGTTAATCTATTATATAATCAATTTAAACAACAAGAAAGTTGTTTAACTGCCTCCCCTGCCTACCGCGTAGAGAGAACACTAACCCCCATGAGTGCAACCACCGTTAAAAACCTCGTTAACCAACCCTACAAGTACGGTTTCATCACCGATATCGAATCGGAAACCATCCCCCGCGGTTTAAATGAGGAGATTATTCGCCTAATTTCGGCGAAAAAGAAGGAGCCGGAATTCATGCTCGATTTTCGTCTCCGGGCCTATCATCAATGGCAAAAGATGACCGAACCCAGTTGGCCGCACGTTTCCTATCCTGCCATTGATTATCAAAATATTATCTACTACTCCGCACCCAAACAGAAAAAAGAAAAACTCAACAGTCTTGAAGAAGTTGACCCCACTTTAATCGAAACCTTTGAAAAATTAGGCATTCCCCTTTCGGAACAAAAACGC
Organism: Microcystis sp. M079S1; assembly: GCF_020246425.1. Lineage (NCBI taxonomy): Bacteria > Bacillati > Cyanobacteriota > Cyanophyceae > Chroococcales > Microcystaceae > Microcystis > Microcystis sp. M079S1. The sequence continues at coordinate 1,201 of NZ_JADBSZ010000283.1, read as the reverse complement.
CTTTCTAACGTGGCCGTGGATGCTATCTTTGATAGCGTTTCTATCGCCACAACTTTTAAAGAAAAACTAGCAGAACAGGGGGTTATTTTCTGTTCTATTTCGGAAGCTTTACAGGAACATCCCGAATTAGTGCAGAAATATCTCGGTACTGTGGTTCCCGTGGGTGATAATTATTTTGCCGCTCTTAATTCTGCCGTTTTTAGCGATGGTTCCTTTGTTTTTATACCCAAAGGTGTCGTCTGTCCTATGGAATTGTCCACCTATTTTCGGATTAATAACGGTGAGACGGGACAATTTGAAAGAACTTTAATTGTCGCTGAGGAAGGGGCATCGGTAAGTTATTTAGAAGGTTGCACCGCTCCGATGTACGATAGTAATCAACTTCATGCCGCCGTCGTGGAATTAGTCGCCCTCGATAATGCGGATATTAAATATTCGACGGTACAAAATTGGTACGCTGGCGATGCCAATGGTAAGGGAGGTATTTACAATTTCGTCACTAAACGGGGTCTGTGTAAAGGAGTTAATTCTAAGATTTCTTGGACGCAGGTGGAAACTGGTTCGGCAATTACTTGGAAGTATCCCAGTTGTGTCTTAGTCGGCGATAATTCCGTCGGGGAATTCTACTCAATTGCCCTAACTAATAACAAACAACAGGCCGATACAGGTACGAAAATGATTCACATTGGCCGCAACACCAAGAGTACCATTATTTCTAAGGGAATTTCGGCGGGTAACTCCCAAAATAGTTATCGCGGGTTAGTGAAAATGGGACCGAAAGCCAAAGGAGCAAGAAATTACTCCCAGTGTGATTCTATGCTCATTGGAGATAATGCCGAAGCTAACACTTTTCCCTATATTCAGGTGGATAACAACAGTGCTAAAGTAGAACACGAAGCTTCTACTTCTAAAATCGGTGAAGACCAATTATTCTACTTCGCACAACGGGGTATTTCCGAAGAAGATGCTGTCTCTATGTTAGTCAGTGGTTTCTGTAAGGATGTCCTCAGTAAATTACCGATGGAATTCGCCGCCGAAGCCGATAAACTCCTAAGTCTCAAGCTAGAAGGAACCGTCGGATAACAGTTATCAGTTATCAGTTATCAGTTATCAGTTATCAGTTATCAGTTATCAGTTATCAGTTATCAGTTATCAGTTATCAGTTATCAGTTATCAGTTATCAGTTATCAGTTATCAGTTA
>NZ_JADBSZ010000282.1:0-4447 GCF_020246425.1 Microcystis sp. M079S1 | reverse complement strand
GTATATAGAAGAGAAGAATTGACAGGAATAAAACGAAGTCCCAGCCAAGGGAGGAAATTCTTAAAATCAATGGGAATGAAATGTATAAAAGTAGGTTCTCTTCCTTCTAAAGCTGACCGGGATGAACAAGAAGAATACAAAGAAAAAAAGCTAGAACCAAGACTAAATGAGGCTAAAGAAGGAAAAAGGGCTGTTTTTTTTGTTGATGCCGCTCACTTTGTTATGGGAGCTTTTCTCGGGTTTGTTTGGTGTTTTGAGAGACTTTTCGTTAAGTCACCGAGCGGGAGTAAACGCTTTAATGTTTGAGGAGCATTAAATGCGATAACTCATGAAGTTATTATGGTAACATATGACACTTATATTACAGCAACTCAAGTCTGTGAACTCCAGTCAAAAATAGCTGATTTAGGACTAATAATTCCCATCACTCTAGTATTAGATAATGCCCGCTATCAAAAATGTAAAATTGTTGAAGAATTGGCTCTTTATTTGTCAACAGAGCTACTATATCTGCCGTCTTATTGCCTAATCTAAATTTAATTGAAAGGCTGTGGAAATTGGTCAAAAAGAAATGTTTGTATGGTAAATATTATGAAAACTTTTCTGACTTTTCTTCAGCTATGTATGAATGTCTGAATGATGCCCATCTGAAACATAAAAAAGAACTGGATTCCTTGCTCACTCTACGATTTCAGAAGTTTAATAAATCTCAGATTATGAACGTCTAAAGTATCCCATGATGATAATTCTCCAGATACAAATTAAAGAATACAGTCTTTTCCGTAAAAGTGAAGTACATCCCGACTCTTACCGCTAAAAGCAGAAGCTTTGAACGATATAAAGTCGGGAAGAAATAAGGCTTCTGAAGTGATAGGGTGGAGCGACCTCGCTCAATAGCACTCTATTCCTCGATTTTCTGTACTTCCACTCCTTTGCGGGGATTATCCAATTGTTGGGGCTATCCCATTTCGGGACGCTCTCTATTAACGTCTTCTCGTAGCCGATGACATCAGGGACATCATACTACGGAGGTGAGCCGGATCGAGCGAAGCACTAGCGGCTTCAGTGATTGTTGAAGGACAAGCGCTCGGATCGATACAGGGACGGGGGGTTTGGGCTGGATCGGTCGTGGGAATGCCGATCGCTGCCAAGGCAATCTGAAATTTTTGGGTAATTTGGGAGCCAAACCGAATTGGAAGTCCATCAATTGTGATATCACCAACACAGAAGCCTTGATCCTCCGGCACTTCATAAACTGCGTGAAGGATAAAATCGGGTTCATTGGGATCGGTACGTCGCCGCCCCCGAACAATTTTCCAATAATCTGAAGGGTGAGCATCACCGGGAGCCTGCACAGGTAATTGCCATGTTTGATCGAAGGCGGGTTCTTGAATATACAGACCAACGGGGTCTTTTAGTGTTACCTTAACGCCCCCCTGTCGCACAATACTATTAACCGTACCGCCAATAAAGGGATCGCTATTACGTCCCGGAGTACCATAACGACTACATTGAATTAATTGAGATTGGTCAGTAACGACCGAACCATTACATTCCCGTACAATTGTGGCCGCGGCAGCAAGATAAATTTCAGCACTCAATGTGTTCGGTGGACTAATCAGATGGACTGGACCCGTCTTAGTGTTATTGTTCCACTTATTAAGCGGGTTATAAGCATCAGGATCAAATTTTCCAGTATCGGGATTAGTGTAACCTTGGAGATCAGCAAGTTGAACATCAGGACTGACTAACTCTCGATAAAGTTCGAGGACGCGATTGGAGTCAATTAGCCATAAAGCATTCCAATATTCAGGATTCTCACAGGTGAAGGTGACTTTGGTAATCTTGTTGTCACTAGGTCGTCGGGTGACACTCCACTCACAGTATTCATCCTGCCATCCTCTCGGTCCTTGAGGACGATAAGGCTGACCATTAACGTTTGGTGGGCCTTCATCAGCATATTGAAATTGATCCTTTTTGGACGCGTTAGGAAAGAATACTAAAATCCGATTGGGAAAGGCTGTCCAAGCCACAGGAGGTGGAGTAATTATTCCCGTAAGCTCAGTAATCAATGGATTAAAATAGAAGACCCGATCATTATCAAGAGGGGCATCTCCTCCTTGTATTGATTGTTCTGTAAAAGATTTGAGAGTCTCACTCCAGAGTGCATCTAATCGAGCTTGTTTATCTGGTTGATCGGCCAAGTCTTTAATAAGTGCGGGAGTGTTGAATTGTTTTAGAGTTGCCATAGCATTGTACCTCTTTTTAATTGAATGGTTTAGGTTGACGAGGGAATCAATAACGAAAGAACTCGTTAACTGACGTTCGCAAGCTAATTAACTGATGCGACTTTACCGTCGGTTTGCATCCGCAACACAGGAGCATTTGTTGGTAAATCAGTTTGAGGAAGTAAGAGACTTGACTCAAAAAGGTTGTTAATCGGATCGATGGAAGCAAACTGTCTTCCCCGCGAGATACTAATATCTACATAATCGGAGAGTCCTGTCCCATTAGCGATCTGATTATTAACCGCCTTCAGATAAGCTTGAATCCTTTGATTAACTGTATCCTTCCAAGTTGCATCAGGTAAATTCCAAGTGTTCAGGAATTGTTGTTCCGCACTACAGCTATCTAGGTCTTGAGTTGAACAAGGAGGTTGATTTTTGACCGCTTCTTGGATTTGAGCGATAAATAAGGAAGGTATATTACTGACCCCCTGATTGTCAATAGTGGCAACGTCCAACTTATCGGCATAGGTCTGTAAGCTACTCCGTACTGATGAGAAAACAGGATTTTGGAAGTCTACCATTAAAACAGCCGTCGCAAACTTATCAGAGATAAATGTGATATTTTTGCGCTGGTTGTTTCGGATAACCTGAAATCTACCATTCCACAAATTGTTGATCACCAAAGTGTCTTCATTGGAAGGTACGGGAACGAAGAAAGGATTAAATGTCGTCCCTTTTTGTTCGTAAGCAACAGTATTTGGCTGACACTTATTTGTATCGGTAATTCTCTCACACTGACGCAGGGCAAATCCTTTTTTGTCAATGATTTGCTTAAATTTATTGGCATCAAAGCTAATTGTAGATGGGAAATTATACCCAGCATCACCGAATCCATCTCCAGTTACTTGAGACAAGGCATCATCAAACAGGAAAAAGTTTTTAGGAGGCACAATGTCTGTTTTTCCAGGGCTAGGATTATTAGACTCAAAATTGACAGAGGTAGTAGTTGTGAGGTGCCGTAAAAGTTCGGGAACATCAGTGATTGTTTTGAGATCGCTACTGATATGCTCGTCGAGCCACGCTGTATAATATTGAGATACTCCACCCTCGATATCCTGCTCTAGTTGCTCGGCGCCAATTAATTTGCTCAAATTAGAGTCTTGTGCGACCATTATTGGCAAAAATGATAAATCAATGGTTGCCAACTGACTTTTCCAGTTGTTCCACGGAAATTTAAGTTCTTTCATAATGACTGAACCATTATGATGACAGTCAAAACAACCTTGGCCGATAAACTGCGGTTGACGAGCATGACTAGAATCGCCTGCCCAACTCCAGTTTTTATCATCATTGAGTTCGTAATAGTTGAACTTTTTCTTTTGGGGGTCCCAAGCGATGACTTGTAAGAAACGAGTGGGACCCGGATTTCCGCTTAGGAGCGTTGACAAGATACCATTACTTTTCCAAGTAATGGCCAGTCGAGGATTTCTATTTTTATCCCGTGGGGCAACGGAGAGGGGAATCTGACCTCCCTCGGCTACAAGATAAATTTTCTCGGTCAAGTTTCGGTTGGCTTGAGCGATCGCTTGTTGAGAATGCTTAACTTCTTGGGGGAACTTACCCTGACGCAGAACCTCTTTACCCCATAAATCATTGAGATTCGCCTGCTGTTCTTCTAAAGTCATCTGTGTTCCAACTTTTCCAGCATCACAACCAATACATTTCCAGATATTAGGGACATTTTCTGGAGAGGTTGAAAGATCATCTGCTAATCCCGCATATACAGGCATCAGGATCAAGAAAAAGATTACAGATATTATTAGGTGAGCCAGATATCTGCTCAAGAAACTTAATAAGTTTGTCGCCCAAGTTTTGCTCATACGTAAGAGGGTGTTTGAAAAGGGGCTGATAGAACCAGAGAATAGGGCTTTCAGGTGCTGTCCTTGAACGTAAGAATTCTCCCGAATATTACGCTCAAACAGAGCAATCGCCAGAATTTTTTCTTAATCCCAAAGATAGTTTATTTAATCTCAAAACCCAACACAACCGAAGTTTAGGAACTTAAGAAAAAAGTCCATAAAATTCCCCAAATCCTTATCCAGTCTAACTTCCAGACCATCCACCCTCCCGCAAAAATCCTTAACTTGGGAAAAATCATCAACTTTACGAAGTTAAGCCCAAACTTTGTCAGAATATCCTGACAATTTCTCCACTCTCCC
>NZ_JADBSZ010000281.1:0-8353 GCF_020246425.1 Microcystis sp. M079S1 | reverse complement strand
GCTGTGGTTCTAGTAAGCTAAGACGCATTTAAAGCACTTATTCTTAAGATTAGCCGAATCTCCCCCAATCCCTTTACTGTTGCCTCTTGCCTCTTGCCTCTTGCCTCGTCTCAACAAGCAATTTAAATGCTTAACAGCTTATTACCAACCAGTTCTTTAACATATTGATAGAGCGTAGTACATAAATCTACCTCAATTCCTTTGCTAATTCCTCTAATTGACTGAGAGATAAGGTTTCAATTTTATTAAGCAGTCTGGGTTCAAGTTCTCCTACGGTTAGGTTAAACAGACGCAAAACTAATTTTTGTGCTTCTTCTCTTGAACCTTCTTTGAGAATACTTTGGTAAAAGACAGATTCTTTCATGATGTCCTCCCGAAATAGTGAGCGAATTAAACTTTTTTCAAAGCGCAAACCGGCTAAAAGTCCCGTACAACTAGCAAGATTTTGTCTTTGCTCTGTATCTTCTATTTGATTGACTTTTTGAGCAAATTGCGCTAATAAATCTGGGGGCGAGTCACTTTTGGTCAGGGGAGCAAAAGCTAACAAAGCCGGATTGTTTAAAAATAGGGTGGGGTCTTGCTCCCAGAGACGGATGACTCGATATTGATAGATGGTAGTTTCATCTCGATATTCCTCAGTAAAGGCGATTTGATTGCTGATTTTTTGGCAGAAAATGATGATTTGGATGACAGAACAGCGATATTTTCGTTTCAGTCTCACTGAATGGTCTAGCACCCGCAGGGGAACTGGAGGCTTGGATTGGGGTTGGGTTTGAAATTCTAAGTCTAGAATTTATCGTCCCATTCGCAACAGAATCAGGGAGTCGGCATAGATGGGGTCGAGACTCAATTCAGTTCTGAGAATGCGAAGTTTTTCTGGCTCAGTTTGAAGTAGCCACCGAACAAATTCGGCGGGATATTTTTCGGCCAGATATTTACAAGCATTGTCGTAAATCATGGTTTCTCAATGGGCTAGAGAAAATTGAGATTGGTCTCGCTTTATTCAAAATAATGCGCCAACTAATACAGCAGTTATCTTAATGGTGAGATACGAAGTTTTCCTTTTGGGGAGCCGGTCGTCGGTCGTCAACACCAAATTAAGTTATACCTTATGTTTATAAGGAAGGCTGTAACGGAAAAATTTATAACTAGCTGTGACATCAAGGTAGTCGGTTTTAGTATTCCCCACAATTACCCCAAAAATTCTATTCACACCTAAATTGTGACTTTTGACCGAGGCTGAGGTTGATTTTTTTAAGCATTATTTCCATTCTGACCTCTAAGAGCCGAAAATAAAGAGAGACGACCCAAACCCAAGATTGCTGGTGAGAAGGTTTCCTGACTGGGGGACTCTAGGTTGCATCCGGCAAATTCTTGCTGTATTCCTGTTAAGAAATAGGGCCAAATGGTCAAGAAAAAATTACCGCTAAAAATTATTCGATCAATATCCTCAAGACTTTTTTGCTGTTTTTCTAACAAATCATTAACTTTCTGTCTTAAATTATTTAGATATGGTAGAACCACCTCCTTATTTAAATCGGTGCGACTGACCGTCCAAGTATGACCGGCTAGAGAGGAGGTAAATTCGCTTTCTTCTTGGAGGATTAATTTGGTTAATCTAGCGGCTGCCAGTAAAGATTTTTTTAAGGGATTAGTATCGGTGAGATCGGAGGGGGAAAGAGGCAAAAAAGAACGCCAGAGAGGATAGATTAACTGAGAGAGTATGGCTCGTTCATAGGTGTTTTCCCCGTAGTTAAAATGGCTCATAGCGATCGCTTGACGGGATAAAGAGCGAGTTTGCGGTGGGACTTCCACTATTGCTAAAGTGGTGGTTTCCCGTTTCCCTTCGATCACCAGTAGGGTTTGGGGTTGCGGTTGATCGCTAGTGGGAATATAGGCCAGAGCAGTAGCGATCGCTGTTTCTAGACTAGAGAGGCGATCGGGGGGTATTAGTTGCGCTGTGAGAAGGGCTTTTTTCAGGTCATCCGTGGGGGTTTCCCCGTCGTCGGTGATAATGATAGCTTCTAATCGCTCCAGGGCTTCCCAGAGCCAAGAATCGGTGCTAAAATCCCGATCAGATAGCCAGCTAATTAGATATTCTTCCACCTGAGAGCAGGGTAAGCGATCGCTTGTTCCCGTTGCCAGACTCCAAGAAAGAGGATAAAAATCGATCAGTCCTTGGCTTTCCCGGAAAAAGACGATTTTCACCCCTGGTGGTTGTACCTCCATTCCCAGGGACCAACGGGCAACTTCAGGGGTTCGGTCGGGCAATAATAAGGGAGAAAGCAGCGCTCTGGCCGATTCTAAATGTTGACGAGTGGCGATCATTGTCTCGGAGGTAACTTCTTGCGGGCTAACTAGAGACGAAATCACCCTGGAAAGAATCCGATCGATCTCGGTCAGTAGGGAGGAAAAATCCTGTTTATTGGTCACTGGATAATTAAAAATACCCACAACTGTCTATTGTAGAATCACCCGCCTAAAACGGACAAAATTTAAATATTAAACTATGGAAGAAAAACGCTATCCTGCGGAAAAATCAGCAGAGATTCAAAAATTATTAGATACAGCCACTTTATTTGTCGGTTTACCTCCTGAAACCCTCGATAAAGTTACTTCTCATGCTGTCACCCTTACCCATCCTGCTAATCGGGCGATTTTATTGGAAAATGATTGGGGGGGTTCGGTTTACTTTATTCTCGATGGTTGGGTGAAAATTCGTACTTACAATATGGAGGGGAAAGAAGTCACCTTAAATATCGTCGGTAAAGGGGAAATAGTCGGAGAAATGGCCGCTTTAGAAGAATCTCCCCGCTCGACTGATGCTATCACCCTAACTACGGCCACAATTAGCAGTATTCCCGCCCAAGATTTTGTTAATCTGCTCAAATCGGAACCTTTAGCGGGAATTCGTCTTTCTCAGTTAATGGCCAAGCGTTTGCGTCAGCTTAACCGACGTTTACGTTTGCGCGAGGCCGATAGTCTCTCCAGAGTCGCCGATAGTTTACTCTTTTTAGCCGAAGGTCAAGGACAAAAAAGCGGTCAGGGTGCGATAATTCCTAATTTACCTCACCGGGAATTGAGTAGTATTAGTGGACTGGCCCGGGAAACCGTGACCCGATCCTTGACCAAATTGCAGAAAAAAGGACTGATTCAACGACAGCAGGAATCTCTCTGTATTCCCGATCTGGCCGCTTTAGAAAAAGCGATCACCTAAATTCAGTTATCAGTTATCAGTTATCAGTTATCAGTTATCATACTAAATCCAGTTATTAAAGACTGATTATTTATCCCCCCTTTTGCCTGTTGCCTGTTGCCTGTTGCCTTTTGCATGAGTGCCTATCTTCACTAGGAAATTTATTTTGCACGACTACTTATGACTGAAAGATTAACCGGTTTTGGAGTGGTGCTGGTGACAACAACCAGCGAAACGGAAGCGGAAAACTTAGCGATCGCCTTACTTAACGATCGCTTGGCAGCTTGTGTCAGTATTTATCCAATTCGTTCCATTTATCGTTGGCAGGGACAGATTGAAAACGAGAGCGAATGGCAATTAGCGATTAAAAGCGATTTAAAGCAGTTTGAGCAGTTATCGGCGAAGATACAGGAACTTCATACCTATGCAGTCCCAGAAATCATCGCTTTACCGATTGTGGCGGGTTCTCAGACCTATTTAGACTGGTTAGCCTCCCATACAGGTGGGGTGTCGGAATAGACCGATCGGTAAGTTTAGCGAAAAAAATCTATATAATTCTTAATAAACTATCTCAGGAAGCGCAAAAAGTTTTAATCTAGATGCTGATTAAATTTTTAAACATCTGGTTTTAAGACCGATCGCCTCCACGATTGGAGAACTCAGCACATCGTCAAGGGAGATAGTTAAAATCCAATGAGTCTTAAGGCAAGCGGTGGCAGCTCCTTAGCGCGTCCCCAACTCTATCAAACCGTCCCAGTATCTGCCATTACCCAAGCAGAACAACAAGACCGCTTTCTCGATAAACCCGAACTCAATGAACTGATCGCCTACTTCCAATCGGGGAGCAAGCGCTTAGATATTGCCCAAACGCTCACCCGGAACTCCGATCTGATCGTCTCACGGGCAGCTAACCGGATTTTTACCGGTGGTTCACCCATGGCTTACCTAGAAAAACCCCCCGTGGAAGAATTGGCCCTGGTGGGTGCGGGTAAAGTTATCAACGTCCAGGAAGGGATGAAATTAGGAACCGTTACCTACGCGGAAAGCGGCTCCGGTGGCGGCAGTGGCCTTCTCGGTGGCTTAAAAGGGATTTTCGCCTCTAGCGGCCCGATTCCCCCCGGATTCCGACCGATTAACGTCTCGCGTTACGGTCCGAGCAATATGCAGAAGTCCCTCCGGGATTTATCCTGGTTCCTGCGTTACATTACATACGCGATCGTGGCTGGTGATACCAGTATCCTGATCGTTAATACCCGCGGTTTAAGGGAAGTTCTCGAAAATGCCTGTTCCATTGATGCCACCATCGTGGCCCTACAGGAAATGCGGGCCGCTTCGATCGAGTATTTCCAAAGAGACAAGGATGCGGCCACTTTAATCAGTGACTATTTCAATATCCTACTGGGTGAATTAAAAGCCCCCACCCCCTCTAATAAACTGCGTCAGCGTCCCAGTAGTGACCAACAGGGTTTAAGTCTTCCCCAAAGCTACTACAACGCCGCCGAAAAACGGCAAAAGTTTGTCATGAAAACCGGTTTATCGGAGTCGGAAAAATCTTCGATTATCAAGGCCACCTACAGACAAATTTTTGAACGGGACATCACTCGCGCCTACAGTCAGTCCATTTCTGACCTAGAATCGAAGGTGAAAAACGGCGACATCTCGATGAAAGAATTCGTCCGTCGTCTCGGTAAATCGCCTCTCTACCGTAAACAGTTCTTTGAACCTTTTATCAATAGTCGCGCCCTAGAATTGGCTTTCCGTCATTTCCTCGGTCGCGGTCCTTCCTCCCGGGAAGAAGTGCAGAAATACTTCTCGATCGTCTCTAGCGGCGGTTTAGCGGCGTTAATCGATGCTTTAGTCGATTCTCAGGAGTATTCCGACTATTTCGGCGAAGAAACCGTTCCCTATCTCCGGGGTTTGGGTGCAGAAGCGCAGGAATGTCGTAACTGGGGGATGCAGATCGACCTGTTTAACTACAGCGCACCTTTCCGCAAAGTTCCCCAATTTATCACCACCTTTGCTAAATACGATCGCCCCTTACCGGATCAGCACGTTTACGGTTCCGGAAATGATCCCCTAGAAATCCAATTTGGGGCAATTTTCCCGAAAGAAACCCGCGAACCTAGTTCTAGTCCCGCTCCCTTCGGTAAAGATACCAAACGTATCCTCATCCACCGCGGACCTGCCACTAATAACCAAAATAGCAACCCCGGCGCCCGAGGTGAATTCCCCGGTACTTTGGGACCGAAAGTTTTCCGTCTCAATAACGAGTTACCCGGTTCTAGCAATGGGGTAAGCGTTAAATTTGGCGAAAGTTCCACCCAAAGAGTGATTTTAGCGGCTTATCGTCAGGTTTTCGGTCGAATGCCCTACGAAGGTCAGCGTTTATCCGTGGCCGAGATTAAGTTAGAAAATGGCGATATTACTCTGCGCGAGTTTATCAAAACCCTAGCTAAATCCGAGGCTTTCCGGAAAATCTACTGGACTCCTCTCTATGTGGTGAAAGCGATCGAATATATTCACCGTCGTCTGCTCGGTCGTCCCACCTACGGTCGTCAGGAAATGAATCAATACTTCGATCTTTGCTCGAAAAAAGGCTTCTATGCTTTAATCGATGCCCTTATCGACAGTCCTGAATATACGGAAGCTTTTGGTGAAGATACGGTTCCCTACGAGCGCTATCTAACTCCCCAAGGGATGCAGTTACGGATGGTGCGTTTGGGTAATCTCCGCGAAGATATCGGCCAAAGAGTTGATAAAGAGGAAACCCCGCGCTTTATTGAATTGGGTACACCTTCGGTCTCGATTCGCACTGAACCCGATATTCAATCTCGTGTCGGTCAAGGTGTCACGGTTCAACGGGAACAAACTAAGATCTTTAAACTGTTAACTAATCTGGATAAAGTTGCCGTACAAAATACTGTTCGCGCCGCCTATCGTCAGATTTTTGAACGGGATCTCGAACCCTATATCATCAATGCCGAATTTACCGCTTTAGAGAGTAAATTAAGCAATGCTGAGATCACGGTGAAAGAGTTTATTGAGGGTTTAGGTTGTTCGGATCTTTACCTGAAAGAATTCTATGCTCCCTATCCGAATACGAAAGTAATTGAATTGGGAACCAAGCACTTCTTAGGTCGCGCTCCCTTGAATCAAAAAGAAATCCAGAAATATAACCAAATTCTGGCAACTAAGGGATTAAAGGCCTTTATCGGTGCCATGGTTAATAGCATGGAATACCTACAATTATTTGGTGAAGATACGGTTCCCTATCGTCGTTTCCCGACTCTACCAGCCGCTAATTTCCCCAATACGGAACGGTTATACAATAAGCTGACTAAACAGGACAGTGAACTGGTTGTTCCCAGTTTTAAACCAGTAGTTAAGGTCGGTGGCTAATTAATTAGTCATTGCAGTTAATTAATTTAGCTCGTGTTCAACACGAGCTTTTTTCGGGACAAATTACTGGCCAAAATTTATCATCGTCAATCAAGGGGATAACAATGAGCCAAATTAAAGTTAAAGACTTCGGTCCAATTAAGGCGGGTTTAGTAGAAAATGATGGTTTTATCGACGTTCGGAAAGTAACGATTTTTATCGGTAATCAAGGAACTGGAAAAAGTAGCATTGCTAAATTAATATCAACATTAAGCTGGTTGGAAAAAGCTCTATATCGTGGAGATTTAGAGGAAAAATATGTGACTAAATATAATCGTTTTGTTAAATTTTGTCAGTACCAAAATTTAACCAATTACTTTTTACCCGAAACCCAAATTGAATACAATGGAGATGTTTATCGAATTAGTTTTAAAAATGCTAAATTATCGATCGAGCGTACTGATAATTCAAAGTATCGAGTACCAAAAATTATGTATGTACCAGCAGAGCGAAACTTTTTGAGTGCAGTAAGATGGCCAGAAAAACTCAAAGGACTGCCAGAATCATTATATACTTTCTGGGAAGAATTGGATCGCTCACAACAGGAATTATCTGGCAGTTTGACTTTGCCAGTAGGTGAGGTTAAATTGGAATTTGATAAACTCAATAGACTGGCAAAGATTGTGGGTAGTGATTATCAACTAAATCTATCAGAAGCTTCCAGTGGTTTTCAGTCTTTTGTTCCTTTATTTCTCGTTTCTCGAAATATTGCTTTATCGATTAATCGAACTCAAGAAACTTCCCGCAATGAACTCAGTGGAGAGGAGCAAAAAAGATTAAAAATGGAAATCGAGAAAATTCTCTCTAATGATAATCTTTCCGATGACCTAAAAAAGGCGGCACTAGAAGTGTTATCTTCTAAATACCGCAATGAGTGTTTTGTAAATATTGTGGAAGAAATCGAGCAGAATCTATTTCCTCAATCTCAGAAAAAGATTTTATATAAATTATTTGAATTTGCCAATTTAACCCAAGGAAATAAACTAATTTTAACTACTCATAGTCCTTATATTATCAACGATCTAACCCTAGCTATCAAAGCGGATAAAGTTATCAAAAAAATCCTATCATCAGCGATTTCTACCGCCGATTATCTCCAAGAAAAGCTCAATCAAATTGTGCCAAAAGGGGAGCATCTCACTTGTGCAATGAGTATTAATGCTTATAGCAGTCAAAAACTAGAAAATCTTGAACCTGATCACAAAGAGAAATGAGATTATAATAGTTATAACTTACGATTCAGAATATATCTCGATGGGAGGAACAGTCCAATGTGATCAGAAAATGAAAAAAGAATTAAAGAGTTATGTCAAGAGTTAGGGCAATGTCTTTATGAACAATCCCAAGTTGAGAAATTTAATAACTTGGCAGAGATAGAAGAGACTGTTAGAGATTTAATGATTCAGTATGTCAACCCAGAAATCGGTATTTTTTTGTCAAAACAAGCACAGGAGAAACAGCCGGTCGGACAAGAAAAGTAAAAAGTATTTTGGGCGAATTACCAATTACAGAAAAACAAGCGAAGAAGTTAGAAGTAAAGCCTCGGACTCAGATGAGTCCAATGTTAGAGAAGAACTGTTTGCTATTAAGTGGCGATGAATCCTACGAGAAATCGGCGCAGAAAATCAAATCATTGACAGGAATTGCTGTTTCTCACAGTACCCAACAACGCCTCGTGCATCGCTATGCTTTTGAAGAATTACCGTCTAACCCAGAAGT
>NZ_JADBSZ010000280.1:0-3705 GCF_020246425.1 Microcystis sp. M079S1 | reverse complement strand
TGTCTTTCGTACCATGCTTGTGTTCTGAGATGGAGAGCTTTATTGTAAACTAATCTTACACAGCCCAAAGTGCGCCGCAATAGCGACTCTTGTTCGGGTGTGGGGTAAAATCGAAACGAATAGGCTTTTTCCATACCTCACGTTTTAGCATATATTTCGTAAATGTGCTAATATTTAACAGTAAAGCCGTCGTAGAACGACGGGGTTTCAGACCCAAAATTTCCGATGATTAAAGCTATTTCTGACCTCCAGGGATTCCGAGGTCTCATTCTGCCGATCATCGTCGGTGCGCTCAGTGCTACTATTGGTGCGGTGATTACCGTAGCGGCAAAAATGTTGTTGATCGGCAATAGTCCCTGATCGAGATAAGATTAATTCTCGTGGTCATAGGGAGGACATTTGTGAATAAACTAAGCATTCTGGTTCTGCACGGGCCGAATTTAAACCTATTGGGGAAAAGAGAGCCGAATCTCTACGGTAACGTCAATTTAGAGGCGATTAACCGGTTTTTAAACGAAGAAGCTACCCGTTTAGGGGTGAATTTAACCGCACACCAGTCCAATCAGGAAGGGCAATTAGTGGACTGGATTCAGCAAGCATGGGGTCAGCATGACGGTATTTTGATTAATGCGGGAGCTTATACTCACACCAGTATCGCCATCCGCGACGCACTATTAGGCACAAAAATGGCCTGTGTGGAAGTACACTTAAGCAATATTTACAAACGCGAGTCTTTTCGTCATCATTCCTACATTGCCGATATAGCCATCGGACAGATTAGCGGTTTTGGGGCCGAAAGTTATCGCCTAGGATTATGGGCATTAGTCGATTATTTGCAAAAGAATAGAGAAGGCTAATTAGGGCTTGCTGAATAAATCTAAAAACCTTGTTGGGTAAGACTTTTAGACTTTTTGGAAACCAAAAAGTACCGTATCCCGGAGTGATCGGGTGGAAAATTCCGGGACTTTTTCCCTGAAAATTAGGTAATTGACCCCCTCAAAATCTCTAAAACCCTACACCCTACACCCTACACCCTACACCCTGCCCCCACCGAAAAACTTTTTGCCGCAAACCCTAATTAGGCAAGGGATTCTCCCACTTCTAAGAGGGGACAAAAGGGAAAATAGGGGGAAACCGTCCAACGATAGAATTTTTTGCTGCTGGTGGACTGAAGATTAAAACGCAGGGAAACAAAGGGGAAAAAGGGAGATACGGAACAATTCCAACTGAAAGCCGGCTTAGAAGTGCTATTATCGCCCTGGAAAGACCAAGCAGGGTATTGAAAAACCTCCCGGACGAGGGATTTTCCTTCATCGCTAACTTGGGCGCAGCTGCGACTAATGCCCGAAACCAAACAGAGACTATTACTGACACAATTATCATTAGAAGCCACGATCAGGAGAGCTTCCCCGGTGGTGGTTAGTTCAAAAGCGATAAAATCTCCAGCTTGCCAACGACTAAGGACTTGTCCCTGGGCATTCTGGTAGATAGCGCTGCAGTTTTCGGGATCGAGAAGACGATTACTATCGGGATCTAAGTAACCGCAAACCCTTCCCATCAGACGAGTTCCATCCTGAAACCCATACACCCAATCAAAGGTATCGATGTGAGCGGCCCCTTGATTGCTTTTGTTGACCAATAGTAATCGATCGCTGACCACGGTTATTAATTCTCTGTAAAACTAAGCTTCCCTTAATAACAAAGGTATCACTAAATACCAATTGGCCAAGGAAAAGATTTATTAATCTTAACTTGTCGGTCCCGGGGGAGAGTGAACTGGTCAGCTTAAATCAAGGCCAAAACCTGCTATCTTATGGGGAGACAAAAATTATCTAGATCTTGTTTTAGCGAGTGGTAGTAAGGGCATGGCGTACAAGCGGGTATTATTAAAACTGAGTGGGGAGGCCCTGATGGGCAATCTCGGCTATGGGATCGACCCGATGGTGGTTTCCGCTATCGCCCAGGAAATCTCCGAAGTGGTTGCTCAAGGCATCCAATTGGCGATCGTGGTCGGTGGGGGCAATATTTTTCGCGGGGTGAAAGCCGCCTCGGCCGGCATGGATCGGGCCACGGCCGATTATATTGGTATGATAGCAACAGTCATGAACGCTATGACCTTGCAGGATGCCCTAGAACGAGCGCAAGTACCGACTAGGGTATTAACGGCGATTGCCATGCAGGAATTAGCTGAACCCTACATCCGCCGGCGAGCAATCCGTCATCTGGAAAAAGGTCGGGTGGTGGTTTTCGGTGCGGGATCGGGTAATCCTTTCTTTACCACCGATACCACGGCAGCCCTGCGCGCTGCCGAAATCGATGCGGAAGTGGTGTTTAAAGCGACGAAAGTGGATGGAGTTTATGATTCCGATCCCTCCCACAACCCTAACGCGCGACGCTTTCAAAGTCTTACCTACGGTCATGTGCTGACTCATGATCTGCGGGTGATGGACGGGACTGCGATCGCTCTGTGCAAGGAAAATAATATCCCGATAGTCGTTTTCGATCTGTCGGTGACAGGTAATATTGTTCGCGCTGTCAAAGGTGAACCCGTTGGAACATTGGTAGGAGGATTCTGTGAAGTTAGCTGAAGTTCAAGACCAGATGCAGAAAACCGTCGAATCAACCCAGAGAGATTTTAATACGATTCGTACCGGCCGGGCAAATGCTTCTCTTTTAGATCGGATCGTGGTGGAGTATTATGGCATGGAAACTCCCCTCAAGTCCCTGGCGACAATTAGCACTCCCGACGCGACCACGATCGCGATTCAACCCTTTGATCGTACCAGTATGGGGGCGATCGAAAAGGCGATTTCTCTCTCGGACGTGGGTTTAACCCCCAGTAATGACGGTCAGACCATTCGTTTGAATATCCCTCCCCTCACTAGCGATCGCCGCAAGGAATTGGTCAAATTAGCGGCGAAATTGGCCGAAGAAGGAAAGGTGGCTATCCGCAATATTCGCCGGGATGCGATCGATGCTATCCGTAAACGGGAAAAAGGTCACGAAATTTCTGAGGATGAATCCAGGGATTTACAGGATCAAGTGCAGAAATCCACCGATAAATTTATCGCCAAAATCGAGGATTTATTAACGACAAAAGAAAAAGATATCATGACCGTTTAAGTTTTTTTCTCCTAAGGGATAGAACAGGCTTTTTGTCTGTTCTATTTAGGGTTTGCTGAAAAAGTTTATTGGTGGGGTTAGGATTCAGGAGTCAGGAGTCAGGAGTCAGGAGTCGGGAGGGGAAGTCAGAATAACAGAATGACCTCGCAGGTCTGGAAGCGGAACCCTTCGAGATCGAAGAGCGAAAGTGCAAGGGTTTTGAGTCCCTCGGATCGATTTCTCAACGTTTGTTTCTGGCACTTTTTTGGCTAAAAAAAGTGCCAAAACCGTTTTCTAGTAAGGCTTTCAGTAATTTTCAGCAAGCCCTATTTAGCTTTTTGTCCCTATTTAGGGTTTGCTGAATAAATCTAAAAACCTTATCCAACAAGGTTTTTAGACTTTTTTTCCCTCAAAACCCACATTCCGCACCCTAAGTGTCACAACGTCTCAAAAGAGGAAGGGGCGTGAGTCAAAATACTTATCTAGAGGAGTGAGTTGGCGGCAAGCTGCCGCCAACTAAGCCGAAAATTTCAGGGTTCCCCCGCTTATTCTCAATAAACAGTGCTTGTTGAGAATGACTAGGCAATCAGACTTAACATCTAG
>NZ_JADBSZ010000028.1:0-9156 GCF_020246425.1 Microcystis sp. M079S1 | reverse complement strand
TGCCAACTTTTCAGGAATATATTCTGATCGAACAATCTAGTTATAGTGTGGAACGTTACTATAAACAAAAGGATGATCAATGGTTAATTGATTTCGTCACGGGGGAAAATGCGGTTTTACAATTGGTGTCGGTAGATTGGCAGATTTCTTTTCAAGATTTATATCAAAGAGTAAATTTCGACCTAGCAGAAACCTAAAATTAAGAGAAAGGTGAAAAAGAGTCGCTATCAAGAAACTCATTATCTCAAAATAGCTAATCTTTTTTGGTATAATAGACGGACTACTATATTTTAAATCTATGGAAGATCTAGATTTTTCCGATCAACTACAATGGACCGCAGAAGCAAAAGCAAAACTGAAAAATATTCCCTATTTTGTTCGTTCCCAAGCGCGTCAAAGGATAGAAGAATTAGCTCGTCATGCCGGTTCCGATCGAGTTACCGTGGAAATGGTAGAACAGGCTAGAATAGAATTCGGACAGTAGATTTTTAGCCGCCAATTTGGGACATAGTACGGGTATAAATGCCGCTCGATGTGCCGGAATCACGCAGTTTAAAGTTTATTTCTGCCTTCAGTTCTATTAATTCCCGCACTCTTTCCCTGATTTCTGCCGGCGAAATTCCTTGACGGAGGGCAGTTTTTAGGTCAATTTGTCCGGTTTCGTTGAGGAGACAGGGACGCAACCAACCATCGGCCGAGAGACGTAGGCGGTTGCAGCGATCGCAAAAACATTCCGACATCTGACTGATAAAGCCAATTGTACCCTTAGCCCCCGGAATTTGAAAAACATCGGCCGGACCATTTCCCCGCACTTGACCCTCATTTAAGCCCCATTTTGCCCGAATTCGCCCCCTTAATTCCTCGCTCGCAATCCAAGCTTTTTCTTGAAATAAATCACCGTTACCGATGGGCATAAACTCGATAAAACGGACGTGCCAACGCTTCTCGATGGTCAAAGCCGCTAAATCTTCCACTTCTGCCTCATTTATCCCCGGAATTACCACCACATTCAATTTTAAGGGGTCAAAACCCACCCTCTGGGCCGCTTGAATACCTGCCCAAGTTTTTTGCCAACGACTCCGGCCGCGATTACCGATAATCTTATCGAAAGTGTCGGGGTCGAGGGAGTCTAAACTGATATTAATCCGTCTTAGTCCGGCTTCATACAACATTTCGGCTAAATTGTCAAGTAAATAGCCATTAGTGGTCAAGGCTAAATCGCTAGTGGCAGATAAAGAGGCGATATCGCGCACAATCTCCACTACTTCGGGATGTAAGAGAGGTTCCCCACCAGTAAGGCGAAATTTGCGGAAACCGAGGGGAATAAAGACATTTTTGACTAAAGTAAGAATTTCCTCCCGGGTGAGTAAATCTTGCGGTCGAACATAGGCCAATTCTGCATCTTCAGGCAGACAATACTGACAGCGAAAGTTACAGCGATCGATTAAACTAATCCTGAGATAGTCGATTTGGTTCATGTTCACGGGGAAATACCGTTATAAAACTTCATGAATTTATCATAACAATTCTGGCTCGATCGATATCTAGACATCGGGCGAAGTTTCCAGAAAACCACAGCTACATCTAGATTTTAGTCTATGATGACAATAGATTTGATCAATGGCAAGGGCAAATAACGATTGGGAAATTTGATAATTTTTCTTGATTGTACTTAAGTAGGTAGGCGTTAAAAATTATCAGACACCCACCTTATCAAGGGTAGGGTTGATTCATGAATCAACCCTACCTTATCAAGGGGGGCAGGGGGGATCGAACCTAAAATCGATTTTTAATTTAATTATAACCAGCTACTTAACACCCGAAAGAAATATTAACCAATCCTCTAGATATAGACAAACAGAATACTATCTAAATTGAGTGAGCCAGTAATGCTATGATCAAAAATTAATTATCTTGAGATGGTAATTTGTGTGATGTTACCTTTTTTACTACCCATTGCCCAAACTCCTCCTATTGTAGAAATAATTCGACCGGTGCAGGTGCGTCCTTTACCGAATCAACTAGATCAAGTTCCCGTTTTTAATAGCAATAGTCCTGAATTATTGCTAGGAGAAGGAATTTTGCTTTCGACTTTTCCCCCCCAAGAGAAAAGTTTTCCCTCGGCCCATTTAAATTATGCTTTTCAGGGACGCTTTGATATTTTTGCCCACCATGTAGCGAGGGGGAGTTTTCCCGATAATTTACGCACCCTTTATCTGGGTATATTACTCCACAATCCCAGTCCTAATCCCGTGACCGTTAAAATTCTGCAAGGGGCCAGTTATTTGAGTCAACCGGATGCAGCTTTTATCGATTTACCTGCACAAGTGGAAAATAATCAGGGGACGGTTTTTGCCGGGCCGGGAAGTCGGGTAATGGGGGATATTTTAATGGGGCAGCGTCAGGATATTTTTCCCGATAGGATTATTATTCCGGCGGGGGAGAGTTTTATGGTCTTAAATGCGGCGATTCCCGTGCGCGATTTGACTCCACCTTTAAACGGTAGGTCCACTTATCTCCGTCTGGAAAGTGACGGTCTTCTCTACGCTGCTAGTTTAGCTCTTTATGCAGCCCTAGATGAAAATGGGCAGGAAAGACCCCCAAATCTGACAGAATGGCAAAATTTGCTGGAAAAAGGCGATTTATCGACTCCGCGCGATCGAGCGCCCACTCCTCCCAATAGTCAAGGACAGATAATTTATGGACGGGTAGCGGGGGTGTCCCAAGGTTCAGCTTGGCCGGCCCGATTGGTCGATCGAGCTTCTTTATGGTTAAATATTCCTGATTCTGGTCAATCTATAGCCTATGGGATTAGCACCCTACCCGGAGGCAAACTGGGAACGGAACAAAATCAAAGTGCTAGTATGTTAGTTCGCTATCCCGATACGGCCTATCAAGCTCATGGTAATTACGGTGTGGAATATGGGTTAAGTTTACCTCTATTTAATCGAAGTGATGAGGCGAAAACAGTGACTATTGCGCTAGAAACACCGATTAAAGAGGATATTATTGGGCAGGGTTTGCGTTTTCTCGATCCGGCTGCCCCACAAGTGTTTTTTCGGGGAACAGTAGCCGTCAATTATAGCGATGACCAGGGACAGGCACAAAGCCGATTTTTCCATCTCGTCCAAAGACGCGGACAAGAGGGGCAACCTTTAGTGACTCTGACTATTCCTCCCGGGGATTGGCGTGTAGTACAGGTAAATTTTTTATATCCACCCGATGCAACTCCTCCGCAAGTTTTAACGATTAAGACCGAGTAGAACAAGTTTAAAATTGGCCGTTAACGATCGCAATATTCCATTGACCGTCTTGGTTGGTTTCAAAGGCAATTTGGCGACCATCACCGCTAATGGTGGGATTACGGACGCTTCCCCGCAGGTTAGCGGTTAATAGGGTTGCACGGGACTGGGAACGATCATAAACCATGACATCACTCTTGCCGCGTTCGCTGGAGATATAAGCAATTAAACGACCGTCAGCATTCAGAGATGGCTGATCTTGGCTAGAATCGCCACGATTTAGGTTAGGAAGATTAACTAAGCGCTTTTCTTGCAGATCGAATAAATATATACTACGACGACCGGAGCGATCGGAAGCGAAGGCCAAATAGCGACCATCAGCACTATAACTGGGGAATTGATCGGGAGCAAAACTATTTAAACCACCGGCGGGAACTTGCGGAGTGATCAAAAGAGGGGAATTACAGCCACTTATCCCCGATAACAGCCCAAAAGAGGCCAAAAATCGCCCCAGCCAGACAAAAAAAATTTTTTCTTTCATCTTGACTTTTGACCCCAAATGTGCTAGTAACTTTCTTCCTTGCCGACGGTTTTGAGGGTCAGTAGTTGATTGCCTTGACTGAGACTATCGGCGATCGCTTCTCGAATCGGCAGGTCAATACTGGTTTCAGCGAGGATTTCTTGGGCTTTTTGCCGCAAATCTGCCCCAGTATCGGCATCTACTTGGTCTAGATCGAGTAATTCCTGCGATAGCTGTTCGATCGAATTCGGGTTAGTCATAGCTCAGGCTCCCAACAAGCTTAATTACACTTTTATTGTATTGTAAAGAATAAGGCTTCTGTTTGTTTTTGATTTTTCTCAGCGATTAAGGGATTTCGACAAGCAATTAACCTTTCTGATGGATAATCTTCACTCTCAAATTCCACTAAGTTCACTCGATCGAATAATACTAATTGAATCACTTCTACTTCAACGAGTTTCCCAATTTTAGGAATTTTTTCTATATACATGACTGCCATTTTAGCCTAAACTTCTCCCATTTGTCTATTAAGGAATATTACAATAAACACGGGGTATATAAAGAAAAGTTAATGGGTTTATCCATTGATGGATAAGGGTTTTCGGCTATTGTAGTAGATATGTATGGGGGGGAAGTTCAGCAATACTACCCAATCAGCACCCTCAAGTCTGGCGGTTTAGTGGAAGAGCAGTTTATTGTCCGCATGGCAAGAGGAAAGGCTAGAATTAGAGAAGATTTTAGACTTTAATAGCAATTACATTTTCTAAGTAGTACGGCTATGAGCATCAGCGATCCCACTAGCCAAAAAGCCTCGTTAACTCAGCTAAATCGCGCTCTCCGGCACTTTACCGACCGACACGAGTTAACCTTGCGATTTGCAGAATATCTCAACGATGACGAGCTTGACCCCCATAAAATCCTATTCTTCTATGGGGATGGTGGCAATGGCAAGTCACTGCTGCTGAAATTCTTATTGGAAAATTGTTGCAAGCGCTTTCCTTTAGAAACTTGGACAGAACTTAAAACCAAAACCCATCCTGAAATTGTTGAGTTTATTAAGACAATTACTGACTGGGAACGTGACTTTCAATTTGTGCCAGCCGCACTGTTGGATTTTGAATCCCCAGCCAAGTCATCGCGACCAGAACAACCTCAAGAAAATTTCGACGGGCTACTGATTTTGCATAATCAGTTAATAACCAATGCTGCTCGCTTGGGATATAAACTCTCTTTTCCGCTCTATCAGTTTGCTTGCATCTTGTATTTACAACAGAAGGGAAAACTGACAAATGAATCCGTGAATAGATTATTTCCTTCACCGGAACTTTTTGCCTCTAAATTGGCAGTCTTCCTGATTAAAGAATTACCAAATGTACTTGCCGCCCATATTTTACCCGGTTTCCTGGCGAGTTTGACATCTAGCAGTTGGAATATAATCACCCAAGACTTAGGGGGGGATTTGTCCCTTTATCTACAAGGTCGAGGACTCCAGAAAAAAGATTTTCAACGGATCACCGAGTTAGACCCCGATACGGAATTGATTGTTGCTTTACCTAACTTTTTTGCGGAAGATCTCAAGGTCGCCATGCAAAGAGAGGGCGCTCCTGAAAAACTGGTGCTGTTTTTCGACACCCACGAAGCCTTTTGGGGAGAAGGGCGCAATCAAGGAAGTGCCAGATTTTTCAAGCAGGATGAATGGCTGCGGTGTCTGTTGTCGCAGTTGTTGGAGTTGCCCCAAATTGTCATCGTCATGGCAGGACGGGAAATTCCCCAGTGGCATCGAGCCAGCTATTGTTCAATTACAGCGGACAAGTTAGAGTGCAGGCAAGTGTTCAACTTTCAAGTAACCGATGCCCTCGACTACCTACAAAGAGTCGGAATTGAGGATACCCAAGTGCAGCAGGGCTTGATTGCCTATAGTAGTTTTGATGGCGATTCCGTTCATCCGCTCTTGCTGGGGCTATGTGCAGATTTAGTCAGGATGGCGCCAGAAAAAAAAGAAGCCTTTACCGCTGCCGACTTTCAATCCTTTGCCGAGATAGGAGAGGGATTTAATCAGAAATTAGGGATTTTGGGAGAAAGGCTCCTAAAATACACAGACAGGGTGTTGGAAGATGCCGTTTCTGTCTTGAGTGCCTGTCGAGCCTTTAATGAAGACCTTTACTTTCATCTGGGCGAATCCTTGAAATGCAATCCCTCCCATGCTGCCTTTGACTCGCTCCTCAGTTTTTCCTTCGTCTGGCAGGCAGAACAACAAGGTGAGGGGTGGTAAGCTAAACGGCGCTTAACCTGCATGATCCAACAGCTATAACCCTTTTGGAGTCTATATCGGTGATCCGAAGTAAAAGCCGTTTAGCTTATCGTCTTCACCCCCTGATCCGTCGTTTAAACCACGAGCAGAGGCGGGAGCGGACGCAGGCTGCCCATCAAGTCTTGGAGCGTTACTATCGAGAAAGGGGCAATCAGGCGGAAGCTCTCTATCATGCTTATTGGCATGGTCCTCTGAGAGCGAAAGAGGAGTGGATCGAAGTTTTTGGAAAAGCCAACCAACAGGAGGACAATGAACTATGTCAGGCACTAGCGGAAATCAAGAAAGAAATTCCTTTCTAGACGGTCAAATTGCCCAATTAATCGGGGATTATCTAACTCGCTTGCAGCGATATGAGGAAGCTAGGGAGGAATACCAAGAAGCTAGTGAAGGGTATGAAAATATCTCTCCCGCTTCCCCGGACTTTGAGACAGCCCAAAATAACCAAAAAGTAGTTCTGGGAAAACTTAATCGCTTACCAGAGCGGCAGAAATCCAGTCAAGACTACCGTTTAGAAAAGCTCTTTGCTGTTGAAAAGGAACAATCTCGTTCAGTTTCCTTAAAAAGCCGAGTCAATTTGAGCCAATGGTTGCAAAATGTTTTTGAGGAAAGCTGGCAGACGATTGAACAGCTTTTTGCACCTGGAGAACCCTGTTTTGCCTATGCTTATGCCTTACGCGAGCGCGGGGCTGATTTTATGGATTCCAAGACGGTTCGCGATTTAATCGAGACGATTTATACCAGTCAGGAAGAGCATCGCCGCAGACAAGCAGCACTGCGCTTGGGAGAGATGGGAACTGCATCTTCTGAGGTATTGGCGGCTCTGACTCACTTGCTAGAGGCAACTCAGGATGAAGAAACCCGTTGGAGTGCGGCAGAGAGTTTATGGCGGCTCGCTCCGCATAACTTGGCAGGTGGGTTGAGGAGAGTTAAAGATTTAGGAATGCTGATGGGGGAACACCCAGTGACTCTAATGGTGGCTGTCTTGCCTAAAACTGACCAAATGATAGCGGTTCTCCTCAGGGTCTATCCGATGCGAAACCAGAAATATTTGCCTGCCCACTTACAATTAGTGGTGCTGGATGAGGCTGGGAAAACCTTTTTGGAAACTGAGGCAAGAGAACTGGACAATTACATCCAACTCAAGTTTAGTGGTTCACCGGGAGAACAGTTCAGTGTCAGGGTGGGACTGGGAGAGGCAAATATTACCGAAGATTTTACCCTCTAGCAGAACTTTCCCCCTGAGAAATTGCTAGGAACTAAAGTACAAGTAAACGGAGAAAGTTTAATCATGAAAACCGCACTAACCGAATACAAGCATATTCAAATAGACGAACGCGGGAGACCAATGATTGCAAGCTCGACAATGAAGGTGATTGATCTGGTGATGGCTCAGATGGCTTACGGTTGGACTCCTGAAGAAATTCAAATCAACCATCGCCATTTGAGTATGAGTCAGATTCACTCAGCCTTCGCCTACTATTGGGATCATAAAGAAGAATTGGACGGGGCGATCGCTGCCGATCTGGAGTATGCCCAAAAAATGCGGCACTCAGCGATCGAGTCGCCTTTTGTGGCCAGACTTAAAGCACAAGGAATTCTCAAGTGAGCCTCAAACTTTATATGGATGAAAACGTACATGGAGCCATCACGATAGGATTGCGCCTTCGAGATGTTGATGTGCTGACAGTTCAGGAAGATGGTTATTCTGGTAGCCCTGACCCCGTAATTCTAGACCGATCAACAGCACTAGGAAGAATTGTTTTTACACAAGACAGGGATTTCTTAGTTGAAGGGAGTCACCGTCAGACAGTAGGAATAGACTTCGCTGGAGTTGTTTATGCTCATCAGTTAATGGTTTCAATTGGCGACTGCATACGCGACTTAGAACTCATCACCAAACTGGGAAACCCCGAAGAATTTGTGAATCGCATTCAATACTTACCCTTTTAAATAGGCGATCTATTAATATTTTTTTTAACAACGACAGGTGGTAGCGATGGCTAAGTTAGTGACTGTTAAATTGGGAGAAGGCAACTGGGAACAGGGATTTCCTGTGATCCTGCAAATTGCTGAGGAAGGCTCCCCTCCTTCGATCGAAGTTACAGGTAAATTGCCAAGCGCTCCGGAAATTCCCCAAAACTATGACCAATGGCAGTCTAGTTATAGACATTTGCCTGTTGTTGTCAGGCTAACAGCACCTGCTACCCAAATTACCAATGTTTCCACTACTGCCGACTGTCGCCAGACCCTTCAAACTTTGCAAGATAGCCTCAAACGCTGGCTGAACTCCGAGTCGTTTCGTCCGGTGAGAGAGCGTCTCTTGGAAAATTTGAACCGTTCCGAACCCATTCGCTTCATCATTCAAGCTGGGGATGGCTATTTGCGGCGGCTACCTTGGAATTTGATCGAGTTCTTTGACCATTATCCCAAGTTAGAGGTAGCGATCGCTGCTCCTGTCTTTGAAAAAATTGTTAGCCCACCTTCCCCCACCAAAAGGCTGAGAATTTTGGCGATTTTAGGTAATAGTGAGGGCATTGACGTGACGGCAGATAGAAGGTTTTTAGAGAATTTGCCGGGGGCTGAGACGGTTTTTTTGGTAGAACCTCCTCGACGAGAGATTAGCGAACAACTTTGGGAACAACATTGGGACATCCTCTTTTTTGCCGGACACAGCCATACGGAAGGGGAAGTGGGGCGCATTTATATTAATCAAAGGGAAAGTTTGACTATCGGTGAGTTAAAACATGGTTTGAGGACAGCGATCGAAGGGGGGTTGCAGTTAGCCATTTTTAACTCTTGTGATGGGTTGGGGTTGGCCAACGAATTGGAGAATTTGCAAATTCCTCAAGCGATCGTCATGCGAGAACCTGTACCCGATAAGGTGGCACAGGAGTTTTTAAAGCATTTTCTCAAGGCATTTTCTAGGGGTAAATCTTTGTATTTCTGGACTTCCCCCATACAGAAATACTAAAAAATTAACAAAACCCTTACTGCAGGTCGCTTCTCAGAAAAAATTGAAAAGAGGCTACTGGGTACATTTTTCCCTTGAAAATGGCTGTACCGTTGACTGTATCTGGAGTAGA
>NZ_JADBSZ010000279.1:0-19968 GCF_020246425.1 Microcystis sp. M079S1 | reverse complement strand
CGTGGGAATAATATCCCAGCCAGGAAATCGCTCTGTAGAAGAATCAGACCAGCCAGATGGCATATTATCAAAGCGCAAGTCCCTAAGAGGAAGGGGGCTCTCGAAGGCTCTCCCCCTACTTAGGGTGATCAGCAAACCTGAGCGATCGGAGGGCGCAGGTTCCTTGCGCCCCTACAGTAACGGATTTTGTCGAAAATGTAGGGGCGAACTGCGTTCGCCCAAAAGGTACATGATCAAAGCGCAAGTCCCTAACAACAATTTTTGATTTTTACCAGAGGTCTAGGACAAGGACAAAAAGCTGATCTTGATCGAGTTATAGCACTTGCAGATGTCTCATCATCATGTGTTAACAGCGAAATCTCCTCCGAGTTGCTATCAAATACCACTTTTAATTAAAAAAGTCAATAGATTAAATATTAATTTTTGTAAAGAAAAGTCTGAGCATTTGCTCAGAAAGCTCTTTACCATCTGTTACAAAATATGGCAAGATATTTATCGAATTGTGTCAAAACCCAGAGTAAATGCTCATTAGGGTGACATTTTCTGATACAAAACAGAAACATATATATCTAAATACCTTAAGCAAAGGGTGATCGTCATCTGATGACGAAAATCACTTCATACCAGACTCAGCAATCCTAAGGAGAACCATCATATATGTTCACTCACGTCAAGTCCACCATTCGTCACATAGTTCCCGACGCGTTGAATGGTCGATCGCTGGTCAAGGTGGTCTATGTCGTGCTAGAACCTCAGTACCAAAGTGCGCTGAGTAGTGCGGTCAGGGAAATCAACTCTAACAACCCAAAACTAGCGATCGAAATTAGTGGTTATTTAATCGAAGAACTGCGCGATGGGGAAAATTATCGCAATTTTCAGGAGGATGTAGCCAAAGCTAATATTTTCATTGCTTCTCTCATCTTTATCGAAGATTTAGCCGATAAAGTTGTGGCCGCTGTCAGTCCCCATCGGGATCAATTAGACGCAGCGATCGTCTTTCCCTCTATGCCCCAGGTAATGCGCTTAAATAAGTTAGGCAGCTTTTCTTTTGCACAATTGGGACAGTCTAAGAGTGTCATCGCTAACTTTATGAAAAAGCGCAGGGAAAACTCTGGCGCTGGTTTCCAAGACGCGATGTTAAAGTTATTGCGAACCTTACCGCAAGTCCTGAAATACCTCCCCATGGAAAAAGCTCAGGACGCACGTAACTTTATGTTAAGTTTCCAGTATTGGCTAGGAGGTTCCGCAGAAAATTTAGAGAACTTCCTGTTAATGTTGGCCGATAAGTACGTCTTCGATAACAAGGATGACAGTGTAGTTTACAAGGAACCGGTAGTTTATCCGGATCTGGGTATCTGGCATCCTTTATCCATGAAAATGTTCGAGGATGTCAAGGAATACTTCACTTGGTACAATAACCGCAGTGATATTCCCGATGACCTCAAAGACCCCTTAGCTCCCTGTGTTGGCTTAATTTTACAGAGAACTCACCTCGTTACTGGTGATGACGCTCATTATGTCGCTCTCGTGCAGGAATTCGAGTCTATGGGTGCGCGAGTCCTTCCCGTTTTTGCTGGGGGATTAGACTTTTCCAAACCCGTAGAAGAATACTTCTGGGATAAAAGCTTAAAAGGAGTGGAAGCGGTTGCCATCGTTGACACGGTAATTTCCCTGACGGGATTTGCTTTAGTGGGAGGTCCAGCGCGACAAGATCACCCGAAAGCGATAGAATCCTTAAAACGTCTCAATCGTCCCTATATGTGCGCGTTACCGCTAGTTTTCCAAACCACCCAGGAATGGGAAGAAAGCGATTTGGGGTTACACCCGATTCAAGTGGCGCTACAGATTGCTATTCCGGAATTAGACGGTGCGATCGAACCTATTATATTATCGGGCCGGGATGGGGCCACGGGTAAAGCGATCGCTTTACAGGATCGGGTAGAAGCGATCGCTCAACGGGCGCTAAAATGGGCTAACCTAAGAAAGAAACCGAAACTCAATAAAAAAGTCGCCATCACCGTCTTTAGTTTCCCCCCCGATAAAGGGAATGTGGGAACCGCAGCCTATCTAGATGTGTTCGGTTCTATCTACGAGGTGATGCAAGCGTTACAAAATAATGGTTATGACTTGCAGGACTTACCCGCATCTCCCCGAGAACTGATGGAAGCGGTAATCCATGATGCCACCGCACAATACCATAGTCCAGAGCTAAATATCGCCTATCGGATGTCCGTACCTGAATACGAACGCTTAACCCCCTATTCCGTCCGTTTAGAGGAAAATTGGGGACCACCACCGGGACACCTCAACAGTGATGGACAAAATCTATTAATCT
Source organism: Microcystis sp. M079S1 (assembly GCF_020246425.1). Classification (NCBI taxonomy): domain Bacteria; kingdom Bacillati; phylum Cyanobacteriota; class Cyanophyceae; order Chroococcales; family Microcystaceae; genus Microcystis; species Microcystis sp. M079S1. The sequence continues at coordinate 17,633 of NZ_JADBSZ010000279.1, read as the reverse complement.
ACGGCAAAGAATTCGGTAATGTCTTTATTGGGGTTCAACCCACCTTCGGTTATGAAGGGGATCCCATGCGTCTGCTATTTTCTCGTTCTGCTAGTCCCCACCACGGTTTTGCAGCCTACTACACCTATCTCAATCAAGTCTGGAAAGCAGACGCGGTTCTTCATTTTGGCACCCACGGATCCCTAGAATTTATGCCGGGGAAACAGATGGGAATGTCTGGGGAATGCTACCCCGATAACCTCATCGGGATGATTCCCAACCTCTACTATTATGCCGCTAATAACCCCAGCGAAGCGACGATCGCTAAACGTCGCAGTTATGCGGAAACTATTTCCTATCTCACTCCCCCCGCAGAAAATGCCGGACTCTACAAAGGGTTAAAAGAACTAAGCGAGTTGATCGGTTCCTACCAAACCCTGAAAGATAGTGGGCGTGGGGTGCAAATTGTCAATACCATTGTCGATAAATGTTTATTAGTCAATCTCGACAAAGATATAAGTTTACCTGATGGTGATACCGCCCATCTCAGTCAAGAGGAACGGGATAATATTGTCGGTTCGGTCTATCGTAAACTGATGGAAATTGAATCGCGCTTGCTTCCCTGCGGACTTCACGTTATTGGGAAACCTCCCTCGGCGCTCGAAGCGGTGGCAACTTTGGTCAATATTGCCAGTTTAGACCGGGAAGAAGACGATTTACTCTCCTTACCCCGGATTATTGCCAACAGCATCGGCCGGGATCTAGAGGAAGTTTATCGCAATAGCGATCGAGGTGTGTTAGAGGATGTGGAATTACTGCAAAACATCACCCTAGCGACTCGCGCTGCCGTTGCAACTTTAGTCAAGTCCCAAACCGACGCAGAAGGTCGAGTATCGATGCTTTCTAAGCTGAATTTCTTGAATATAGGCAAGAAATCGCCTTGGATCGAAACTTTACAGGAGATGGGTTATCCAAAAGTTGATCCGGTCGCGTTAAAACCCCTGTTTGAATACCTAGAATTCTGTTTAGAACAGGTCTGTGCTGATAATGAATTAGGGGCCCTATTAAAAGCATTGGAAGGGGAATACGTTCTTCCCGGCCCTGGTGGCGACCCCATCCGTAACCCCGGAGTTTTACCAACGGGTAAAAATATCCACGCTTTAGACCCCCAGTCTATCCCGACCCTAGCGGCGGTAAAATCGGCTAAAATCGTGGTGGATCGTCTGTTAGAGCGGCAAAAACTGGATAATGGCGGTAAATATCCTGAAACCATCGCTTGTGTTCTCTGGGGAACTGATAATATCAAAACATACGGGGAATCCCTAGCACAAATTCTCTGGATGGTGGGGGTTCGTCCTGTTCCCGATGCTTTGGGACGGGTGAATAAACTGGAATTAATTCCCCTAGAGGAGTTAGGAAGACCGCGCATTGATGTGGTGGTCAACTGTTCTGGTGTCTTCCGGGATTTATTTATCAATCAGATGAACTTGCTTGACCAAGGCGTAAAAATGGCCGCAGAAGCAAATGAACCGATGGAGATGAATTATGTCCGCAAACACGCTATTGAACAAGCAAAAGAAATGGGTTTAACGGTTCGACAGGCAGCCACCCGCATCTTTTCTAATGCTTCTGGTTCCTATTCTTCTAATATCAATCTCGCGGTGGAAAATAGCAGTTGGGAAGATGAAAAAGAGTTACAGAATATGTATCTCAACCGCAAGGGTTTTGCTTTCGACTCTGATAATCCGGGGATGATGGCCGATAATCGTCAGTTGTTTGAAGCATCTTTAAAAACTGCGGAGGCAACTTTCCAAAACTTGGATTCTAGCGAGATTAGTTTAACCGATGTTTCCCACTATTTCGACTCGGATCCGACAAAAGTTGTCGCTAGTTTACGCGATGATGGCAAAAAACCGGCGGCCTATATTGCCGATACTACCACCGCTAACGCTCAGGTGCGTACTTTATCGGAAACCGTGCGCTTGGACACCCGCACCAAGTTACTCAATCCCAAATGGTACGAGGGAATGTTAAGTCACGGTTACGAAGGAGTCCGAGAATTATCGAAGCGTTTGGTTAATACCATGGGTTGGTCGGCAACTGCTGATGCGGTGGATAATTGGGTTTATGAGGATGTGAACACCACCTTTATTCAAGATGAGGAAATGTGTCAGCGTCTGATGAATCTCAATCCTAATTCTTTCCGCAAGATGGTGGGAACCCTGCTAGAAGTTAATGGTCGCGGTTACTGGGAAACTTCTCAAGAGAATTTAGACCGCTTACAGGAACTTTATCAAGAAGTGGAGGACCGTATCGAAGGAATCGAGTAGAATCTAAAGTAAGGTGGGCATTGCCCACCTTAATTATTTCAATGGGTAAACTCAGTAAATTAGTTGAAAAAATTCTCTCCTATCCTCCCGATGTTCGTTTCGAGGAAGTAAAATATCTTTTAGAAGCGTTCGGATATAGAGAAATTCGCTCTAGAGGTAGCCACCACGCTTTTGAAAATGATTCGGGAGACGTGATGATTATTCCGAAGAAGGGAGGAAATAAAGTTAAACGAACTTACCTTAGAGAGATTGTTAAAGTATTAGATTTGGAGAATTGGCAAGATGACAACCGATAAAGCACTGAAACGTCCACCTCTAGAATACTTTTTATCTCTTAAATATCCGATTTCAATTTATCCCGAAGAAGAAGGCGGATACACGGCACTAATTCCAGATTTACCCGGATGTATGAGTCAGGGGGAAACTTTAGAGGAAGTGATTATTAATATTGAAGAAGCGAGAGAATTATGGATAGAGACGGTTTATTTTAGTGGTAACAAAGAAATTCCCATGCCTTCTCAAAGATAACTCAAAAAATACCAGAGGGTTTCTGTCGGGTTTCGTCACCTCAACCCGACCTACGAATTTACTTTTTTGCCCACTAAAGTATCCCATCTCGATTGCTCCTAAAGAAGAATTGAGGGAGCTAGAAAGTTATGGATAGAGAAAGTTTATTTTAGTGGTAAAAAAGCAATTCCTTTACCTTCTCAAAGATAAATTTTCTCACTCTCGACTCACAGCGATCGCATCCTGCCGGAATTGAGGGATAACTTTCTCCGGTCCGCAAGCCGGAGGAGACAAAACTGGTTTATGCTAGAAAAAGTTGCTCTTAACGTAACTTTACAAAGTCATCGATCGCCCACATTTATGGATTGCATCATCAATCGTCGAGCGCGGTTTTCAGCCAGCCATCGCTATTATCTACCAGAATGGGACGAAGCCGAAAATCAAAGACTTTTTGGTCTTGGTAGCCGTTTTCCCGGTCATGGTCACAATTACGAATTATACGTCTCCCTATACAAAGAACTCAATCCTTATGGCATGGTGGAGAATCTCTCCACCGTAAAACAGGTAATTAAACGAGAGATAACCAGTCAATTAGACTACTCCTATCTCAATCAAGTCTGGCCGGAATTTCAGCAAACCCTACCCACCACAGAAAATATCGCCAGAGTTATCTGGCAAAGATTAGCACCCTATTTACCATTAGTCAAAATTCAACTATTTGAACACCCCGAATTGTGGGCAGAATATCAAGGAAAAGATATGGAAGCAACTTTAACCGTCAAAACCCATTTTAGTGCCGCTCATCGTTTGGCTTTACCGCAATTAACCCTGGAACAAAACTCGGAAATCTACGGCAAATGCGCCAGGGTAAACGGTCATGGCCATAATTATCACCTAGAAGTATCCGTGGCGGGAGAAATCGATCCCCGTACCGGTATGATTGTGGATCTAGGGGATTTACAAAAAGCGATCGATGAATTGGTAGTAGAACCCTTCGATCATACTTTTTTAAATAAGGATATTCCCTACTTTGCCGAAGTGGTTCCCACCGCGGAAAATATTGCCCTACATATCGCTCAACTATTAGGGGAACGGATCCGCCAATTAGGAGCCCAATTAGATAAAGTTAAACTGATTGAAAGTCCCAATAATTCTGCGGAAATCCACTGTCGTGGTTTGGTTCAAGCTCCCCGACAACTTCTAGAAAAAACCCTGACAGCCGTTTAATTGCCTGTTAGTTAAGGTGATTAGGGTGAGCATGGCTCACCCTGATGGATTTAATTAAACCCTAGTTAAACACTTCTCGCCATCCTCGCTTTCCTTTGCTTTGGCGTAAGGGAGAGGCTAAATCGACAATTTTCTCGAGCAGTTTCGGGGCCAATTTTTGACACCAAAGAGCTAGATGACTTTGCCAACCGACGACAATTTCCGTTTTGTCCCTATTTAACCCGGTAATTAGGGTTTGGGCGACTTCTTCGGCGCTCATCGGTTTTAACCATCGAAATAACTGCAATTCTCGCACCATATCCGTATCGGTTAAAGAGGGTAAGAGGGTGACAACTTTGATGTTGTGTTCCCGTAATTCCGACCTGAGAGCTTGACTAAAACCCAAAATGGCAAATTTGGTGGCCGAGTAGGTAGCAAAGCTAGGAGCGGCAATTTTACCCATCATGCTGGAAACATTGACAATCGTTCCCTGTCCCCGAATTGCCATCCGGCGGGCAATTAAGCGAGTAACCGTGTACAGGGCCATCAGATTTAAAGATATTTCTGCTTGCACTTGCGAAAATTGCGAGCGTAGAAAGGGGGTTTGATGGGCAATACCGGCACAGTTAACGAGGATATCGATGCCGCGGCATTCTTGCCAAACGCGGATAATTGAAGGACTAACAAGGTCATTTTCGGTTAAATCTAGGGCTAAAGGTGTGGCAATGACCCCTAGGGACTCAATTTCTTTGGCTAGTTTTTCTAATCGCTCTTGATCTCTGGCAACAATCACAATTCTGCTTAAACCTTGTCGGGCTAATTCTAAGGCGATCGCTCGTCCAATACCCCGGGATGCCCCCGTGACTAGGGCAGTTTTTCCCTGTAATTTCATGATCAAACTCCTGTTTTAAGCAACAGTACGGGAATTTATTGGTTTTGCTTCTGAAATCTTTGATTTGTGCATCTATACCCTACATAAGTAGCGAAGCAATCGAGGGATAGATGGATAGGTTAGGGTGCATGGGATTTTTCCTCCTTCAAAGCGCACTCTTGAACCCACGGTAACAGTTGTCTTTACAAACAGCAATCTTTTTTAACACTTTTTCCCCAAAATCACTCGATCGGATGAACGCTCAGGGTGATCCTCGATCGGATGGAAATAGTCCCAGGGGACTTGCAGATATAGGTAGGGTATGGTGAAAAAGTAGGGGCGAAGCATATCTCGGATAGGAAATCTACGGTTTCAGCGATAGGTTATGCCGAATGCTTCGCCCCTACAGGACTTGCTCCTCTCTCCTAATCCCCAACCCCAATGAATAACCCCCCCGATAGTCCATTCAATTACACAGAGGCTTTTATTGCCCTAGGAACGAGTGATTTCGAGCGCTCGGTACAGTTTTATCGTCAACTGTTGCAACAGGAACCAAACCCCTACCTTGCCGCCGTTTATGCGGAATTTAGGCTGATTAACCTTAAATTAGGTCTTTTTTGCCCTAAAGAGTCCCACAGAGACGAATTTAGCGATTCTAGGGGCAGTGGCATGAGCATTTGTTTCGAGGTGGAGAGTCTCGAAAAAGCCCTCGAGCATTGGAGCGAAATCGGCTATGGTGCTAGGGGAGAAATTAGCCAGGCTTCCCACGGTCCGGAAATCTACATCTATGATCCCGATGGTAATCGTTTAATTTTCCATCAATCCACCGCTAAAACCAATCCTTTCAGGTAGGAACCTTCCGAGTGATAGATACTGGTGGGATGGTCTGCCGGTTGGCTTAAACGTGCTAAAATTCGCACTGGGCGAGCCGATTCAATGGCTGCCGCCATGACAGCCCCCTGAAAATGTTCTTCGTTAACCACTTGGGAACAGGAAAAGGTGAAAATAATACCTTGCGGGCGAATTTTCTGGAAAGCTTGGTAATTTAATCTTTTATAAGCCATAACCGCCTGATGACGGGATTGGATACTTTTGGCAAAAGCGGGGGGATCGAGAACAATCAGATCGTAATCCTCCTGACAGTCGTGCAGGAAGTTAAAAACATCGGTGCTGTAGGATTGATGGGGAACTTCACCGAGATTATTCAGGGCGATATTTTTTTCGGTAAGATCGATCGCACCGTGGGAACTATCAACGGAATGGACTAGGGCAGCCCCCGCTTGCATAGCATAGACGGAAAAGCCACCAGAGTAACAAAAAGTATTTAAAACCCGTTTATTCTGGCAATATTGGGCTAATATTGCTCTATTTTCCCTTTGATCGAGGAAAAATCCTGTTTTTTGTCCCTTTTCCCAATCAACAATAAAGCGATGGCCGGATTCTAACACCTCATTGCCGTTTTTTTGACCAAATAAGTATTTATTCTCGGAGATATGGGCGCTTTTCGCCAAAACTGCGGCACTTTTATCGTAAACTGCCCGTAAATTGTCAGCGTAGATAGTTTTCAGGCAATCGACAATCAGATCGAGACGTTGGTATAAAGCTAGGGAATAAGCTTGAATAACCGCCGTGCCATTGTACCAATCGACGATTAAACTGGGTAAACCGTCTCCTTCAGCGTTAATTAAGCGATAACAGTTAGTTTTCGGGTTATCCACTAAACCGATTTGTTGCCGCAGCTGATAGGCATTCTGGAATTTTTCGAGAAATAATTGAGCAATATCGCTGACTTTTTGGAAAGAAAGAATTTTAACGGCAATATTGCTGGGATTATACAGTCCAGTGGCTAGATATTCGCCTCGATCGCTATAAACCTCTACGATAGCACCCTCTTTGACTCCTCCCTCCATCTCTTTAATCGCCCCGGAAAATATCCAAGGATGGAATCGTTTAACAGCATCAATTTTATGGTTTCTCAGGATAATTTTCGCTAAATCTGGCATGGATAAAGAATCAGGGTTGATAGCTGACGGCTACTAGATAATTCTATTATCCCCTGCCAGCAGCACAAAACCATGGTTTGTTATCCCTCGATCGAGTGGCATCAAAGCAAGTCCCAACAATCGAGGGATAATCAGAGGGAATTCTCGCCTATAATAAGTTAGATTTTAGCGATAGTCCCTCGACAAATGCCAAGAAAAAGTGATGCTGCCAGTGGTTTAAGTTTATGGTTTCAACGTTTGGGGGCTGCTGGTTTATTAGCGGGACAAACTTTTTTACATATTCTTAATGGCAAAATCCACCGGCGTAATACTCTTGAACAAATGAGTATTGTTGGGCCAGAATCCTTGACAATTGCCCTAATTACGGCTGCTTTTGTGGGTATGGTTTTCACTATTCAGGTAGCCAGAGAATTTATTTTTTTTGGGGCGGGTAGTTTTGTTGGGGGAGTCCTTTCCTTGGCTTTAACAAGAGAATTAGCCCCGGTTTTAACCGCGGTGGTGGTGGCGGGGAGAGTTGGCTCGGCTTTTGCCGCCGAAATTGGTACAATGCGAGTAACAGAACAAATTGACGCTTTATATATTTTAAAAACCGATCCGATCGATTATTTGGTCATTCCCCGGGTGATTGCCTGTAGTTTAATGTTACCCCTGCTCACTATTATCTCTTTAGTCACAGGGCTACTCGGTGGTTTATTTATTTCTGATAGTCTTTACGGCATTTCCTATTCCCTATTCTTACAATCAGCCCAAAATTTTCTGGAAACATGGGATTTAATTAGTTCTATGTTAAAGTCCCTAATTTTTGGGGTTTTAATTGCTATTATCGGTTGCAGTTGGGGTTTAACTACCACCGGCGGTGCTAAAGGAGTTGGTCAATCTACTACCACGGCTGTGGTAACTTCTTTATTAGCGATTTTTGTGGCTAATTTTTTCCTCTCTTGGCTGATGTTTCAAGGGACAGGTAATGCGGAGCTAGGCTAAGACAGTAATCAGTAATCAGTGATCAGTGCCAAGAAAACGGCAATTTTCTACTTAATACCGCTCACTAAGTAGGGAGGCACAATTATTTGTAGGATGGGTTAGCGGTAGCGTAACCCATGCGGGAGTTGGGTTTCATGCTTCAACCCAACCTACGTTCATCTTATATTTAATTCCACCCACCTACTTAAAAACTCAAATCTGATCACCGATTACTGATAATTGTCTATTCTCAAGATTAGGATTTGTTCAAGGGATTGAGAGTGAGACAAGTTTTAATTAATTCCTCCACTCCCAGGACTGGATAAATAGGGACTCCTAACTGATTAATAACAGTTTCTAGGGTGAGATCATCTAAAAATACCGATTCCCCATGCTTGAGCATGAGGGAGGGTAATAAAACCCCATCCCCAAGATTTTTACCTTGTAATCCTTTGAGAATATCTTGCCCGGTTAATAAACCCGTAACCGTGATTTCCTGCCCCCAATAATCACTATTTAAAGCCACTAATTCCACGGTTAAACCTCGCAGATTATTTAACTGTTTAACTAGGGGTTGAAAAGCTTGTTCTACCGCATTTCCCACTACCCATATTAACCGTCTAGAAGGATTAATTTGAGCAGGTAATAACTTCTTGGCTGTCTTCTGGAAATCCCTAAGAAATTGACGAATCGAGCCAACCCCGTTACCGATTTGGGGATAGTCTTCGTAGTGAGATTGAGGTGGTAAATCGACTCGGGCAATTAAAAACCATTCATCGGCTAACCACACCACATTACTGCCAAATTCTTGAAGAAATTGTTTCTGTAAAGTTTGGACTTGTTCGATGACTTCTCGCGCTTTTTCTTGGCTAACGGGAATTAATTCATCTTCTTGGGGACGAAAGCGGGTTAATCCCACGGGAACTACGGCAATCGACTCCACACAGGGAATATCTCCCCGATGAAAAGAAATCAGATCTAACAGGGTTCTTTCGAGATGAATTCCATCATTAATATTGGGACAAACTACCACTTGGGCATGAATTTGTAATTGTCTGGCTTGTAGCCATTTTAAATGGTCTAAAATTTGACCAGCGCGGGGATTTTTTAAGAGACGAACTCTCAGATCGGGTTCCGTGGCATGAACGGACACAAAAAGCGGTGATATGTGCATCTTTTCGATCCGCTGCCATTCTTTTGAGGTGAGATTAGTTAAGGTTAAATAACTGCCATAGAGAAAACTTAAGCGATAGTCATCATCTTTATAGTATAAAGTTTCTCTTTTGCCCTCTGGTTGTTGGTCGATAAAGCAAAAAGGACATTTATTATTGCACTGAATTAAGCCATCAAAGAGGGCAGTTTCAAACTCTAAACCTAAGTCTTCATGATAATCTTTTTCGATTTCTATCCGGTGAGTTTTGCCCTGACTATCAAGCACTTCTAGGTTTAAAAATTCATCGGCACATAAAAATTGATAATCGATTAAGTCCCGGGGACGATTACCATTGATAGAGACGAGCGCATCCCCAATTTCAAAACCCACCTCGGCGGCGATCGAATCCGGGATGACACCACTAATTTTAGCTGGACGAATAGTTAATTCACTCATATTTTTAGGTCGCCATCCAATTATTTAACTGCATTTCCCAGAGAGTCTTCGGCTGCGTTTTAATATTTGTCAAGTTAATTCTACAGCAGCTTAGGGCGATCGCTGTTAGGGATTGGGGAAAAAACCAAAAAGTTTCGCAGCCCCTCCTAAAATGGCCACAACCAGAGCGATGAGAATCCCCCGATTGGTAAATTCCTGATAGGCGACTATTGCAGTTAACCCTTTAATTTCTGTGGTTAGTCGCTCATCTAAGGCTTTAATCTCCCCTTTGAGTTCGACTTGTCCTATTTCCACTTTGGTCAACCTTTCTTCTATCTTATCAAATCTCTTATCTACCTTGTCAAATCTCTCATCGATCCGTTTTTCCAGAGAGTCGATTTTCCCCTCAATCCTTGTCAGAACTGCTTCTAGGGAATAAGTGACGGTTTCGTTAGCCATTTTCTGTCTCCTTGATCTCTTCTGGATTCACCATCGTGATCTCAATATCAGTATCGCTGATTTTTGCCTCCAAGTTTCAGAAGAAGGAAGAAGGAAGAAGTTGACCACCAACACCGTTCAAGCTTGCCTAATAAACTAATTAATTTATCCCTAATTTCTTCCATAAGTCTTTTATAGGAAGACTGTTTGTTTGAAGAAAAATGTGAGAAATAAGTTCTAGCAATTTACCAAAACCTTGATAAAAAGAATCGGGATCATTTTTCACTTCCATGGCTCTTGATAAAACTGTTTGAACTGATTCGTTAGTTTCGTCTTGAGAACATCTTTGTAGGATAATTAATAAACGTTCGGCTGGATTATGAATCGGTAGAGGAGATGATTCCATAAATTTTATCAAAGGCTAGATTGGTGATGTATAGAACAATAGTATTGTAAATTATCATTGTCTATTTTTACAGTAAGTTTGAGAGCCTATTTATAAAAAAATGTTAATTAGTCAAGTAGGGTGCGTTAGGCAATCCCTTGTTCCCAGGGAAAAAATCAAGAGCTAAATATTGCCGTAACGCACCACAAAGAAAGGTTTTTGGTGCGTTAGCGTAGCGTAACGGACCCTACTGGACTGTTTCAGCTAATTTGGTGTATTAGAAAAATGCTATAAATTCTATAATCTAAGACTTTAAGCCGAAATCTCTTGCCCTATTTTAGTTGAAACAGTCCACTACTTTTATAAGCCGCTATGACGGAGGAGAGGTTCGGTACTGGGTTCGCGACCGCGGAAAGCTTTAAAAACATTCATAGGATGGGAACTTCCCCCCATAGCTAAGACAGTATCGCGAAAACGGCGACCGATCGCTTTCACTGCTTCTTCGTTATCTAATCCCACTTCCTCGAAAGCGGCAAAAGCATCGGCGCTGAGGACTTCTGCCCATTTATAACTATAGTAACCCGCCGCATAACCGCCGGCGAAAATATGCCCAAAAGAACACAAGAAAGCATCTTCCGGTAGGGGAGGAATTATCGTCGTCGTCGCCGCTAAACGCTGTCTAACTTGTTTAGGAGTTTCGCCGCCATTGGGTTGATAACGATGGTGTAATTCCAAATCTACTAAAGACAAATGTAGCTGACGCAGCATGGCCGAACCGCTCATATAGTTCTTAGCTAGAAGCAGTTTTTGGTAGTAATGTTCGGGGAGAGTTGCGCCGGTTTGGTAGTGTTTGGCCATACTCATTAAAGTAGGGCGATCATAACACCAATTTTCCATAAATTGACTGGGCAATTCCACCGCGTCCCACTCAACGTTATTAATACCCGCTGCGCCGGAATAGTCCACAGTGGTTAACATATGCTGTAAACCGTGGCCAAATTCGTGAAATAGGGTAGTTACCTCCTCAAAGGTCATTAAACTGGGGTTTCCGTCCACTGGAGGCGTTTGATTGCAGATTAAATAAGCCACAGGTAAACGCACCTCGGCACCGGTTTTGGCGCGACCGATACAGACATCCATCCAAGCGCCGCCGCGTTTTTCGGCGGGACGACTGTAGGCATCGAGGTAGAAATAGGCGATTTTTTCGCCCTTTTCGTCGTTAATCTGGAAATAACGCACATCAGGATGCCAGATAGGTGCTTTACCGTCGGCGGCGATAATTTCTACCCCAAAAATCCGTTTAGCGAGGCTAAATATGCCTTCTAAAACCCGTGGTAGGGGGAAATAGGGGCGTAATTCCTCGGCACTAAAGTTAAACTTGGCCTGACGCTGTTTTTCTGACCAATAGGCTATATCCCAATGCTTGAGATCGTCGGTTCCCGCAAAAGTTTTTAAGGCCTCTAAATCCTGTTTTGCCGCTTCATAGCTTACTTGGCGCAAATTGTCAAGCAATTTCTCGATTTCATCCACAGAATTGGCCATTTTGCGGGCAAGACTGACCTCGGCGTAGGTACTATAACCTAGTAGATGGGCTTGTTCCTGACGAAGTTGCAAAATGCGATCGATTAAGGGATTATTATCCAATTCTCCCAGATCAGCCCGACTAACGTAGGCTTTATAGAGTTTTTCCCGCAATTCCCGATTATCGCTGTACTTCATAAAGGGGAAATAACTGGGAAAATCGAGGGTAATCACCCAGGGGCCAGTTTCGTTGCTGGCGTTAGTTTCTCCTTGGGTGCGGGCGGTTTGGGCGGCTAAACTGAGGAGACTAGGGGGTAAACCGGCGATATCTTCTGGGGTTGTTAGTTTCAGTTGAAAAGCTTTGGTGGCATCGAGGAGGTTATTAGAAAATTTCGTGGTGATTTCCGCTAATTCCAGTTGAATCGCGTTAAATCTGTCTTTTTTCTCCCCTACCAATCCTACCCCAGCCAATTGGGCATCCCGCAGGGAAGCTTCGACAATGCGCTGTTGTGCCTCGTCTAATTGCCCCCAGCTTTCCCCTTGACGCAGGGACAAAAATGCCTCATAAATGGGTTTACTTTGGCTTAAACGGCTAATAAACTCGACTACCTGTGGTTGTACGGTTTCGTAAGCTTGACGCAATTCCGGGCTATTTTTTACCCCCATCAGATGACCGATAATCCCCCAACTCCAGCTTAAACGTTCTTCGATCCGGGTGAGGGGTTCGACCAATTTTTCCCAGGTGGGGATAATCTGCGCTTCTAAATCGGTTAATTCTCTGGCCAGTTCCTGCAAAAGTTGCGTCATGCCAGGGACAATCAGGCCGGGTTGGATTTGGTCAAAAGCCGGTAATCCTTGACCGGCAAGCAGCGGGTTACTGGTGTTCGTCATAATTGTTGGTCTGGAAGGGTTGGTAATCTGTATCTTTTACCACCCTAACCTAAATCCCTGACCATCTATCTGGGCGATCGATTGCCGGAGCTTTTTCAGTGGGGTGTGGGGTGTGGGGTGTGGGGTGTGGGGAAGTGGGAAGAATAAATAAAATAATCTCCTGACTCCTGTCTCCTGACTCCTGACTCCTGACTCCTAACCCAATGTGGTCCAAAGATAAGCAAAAATTATTTATTGACTGCAAAAACTTGAGAATATTTAAATTAACATTCCGCAATATTTACAAATTCTTAAAAATTAATTGAGAAAGATTTTTATTTAACAACGATGTTACAAGGGTTACAGCGATTTGATAGAATTTCACAGTGGGTTATTCTGTGCTTTTTTGGGCAGCAATGGTTGAAACCCTTGCCACACCTAGAAGGTGATCCTAATTAAGACGGGTAAATCAGTCAATTTCACCAGCAACGATGATCTTTTTTTTGTGTAGTTTTATTGCAAAAAAAAAGTTTTTTTGACAAAAAGCACAAAGTATGATAGTACCCAACGTATTTCTGGCTGCGAGTAATTATTGTAGAGGGGGAGAAAGGAGAAGGGAGAGGGGAGAATAAATAAAAATAATCTCCCTACCCCACACCCTGTCCCTAGGAAAAACTTCTTCAGCAAACCCTAGTTAGGGTTTGCGGCAAAAAGTACGGGCGAAGCATTCGGTTAGAAAATCTCCAGTTTCACCGATAGGTTATTGCCCGAATGCTTCGCCCCTACAGGACGCGGGCCGATGAAGACGCAAGGTTTTGAACGACGATTCTCTCAAAATCTTGCACCTGTTTCGCGAGAAAAGCCACAAAACTCTTACCTTGCCTACATTTCACATTTATTCAGCAAACCCTAGTTAAGGCCTGCTCGATTCTCTGACTATCGAGGGAGCGGCCGATAAAGACCAAGCGAGTTTGCCGCATTTCCGTGGATTGCCAGGGTCGGTCGAAGAAAGAATCAAAGCGATCGCCGACTCCCTGTAACACCATACGCATCGGTTTATTGGCCACGTTAACAAATCCCTTGACCCGATAGATTTCTTCTCGGGCCACCAATTCTTTGAGCCGTTGGGTCAAAATTCGGGCATCTACGGGAGAATCGAGGCAAAACTGCACAGAATTGATCTCCTCATCGTGATCGTGTTCTTCCTCGTGATCATGATGACTAGGACGACTAGCTAAATTATCCTCGACGGCGGCATTAAATCCCAATAGCACATCGGGGCTAATTTGTCCATCGGCACAAGTAACTATTTTTACCGTTGATCGCAGTTGTGTTTTCAGCCAATTAATAATTTTTTCTAATTCAATTTCGCTGATTAGATCGGTTTTAGTTAAGAGTACCAGGTCAGCGCAGGCTAACTGATCCTCAAATAACTCCTCAATGGGCGTTTCGTGTTCTAAATTGGGGTCTGCTTGCCTTTGTGCTGTTAAAGCGTCCAAATCCGCCACCAGACGACCCCTAGCGACAGCAAAACCATCCACCACGGTGATTACTCCGTCCACCGTCGCACCGTTGCGGATTTCTGGCCAGCGAAAAGCTTGAACCAGAGGTTTAGGTAAAGCTAACCCCGAAGTTTCGATCAGCATACAATCCAACTGTTGCCGTCGCTCCAGCAATTTCTGCATGGTGGGGAGAAATTCTTCCTGTACTGTACAGCAAAGACAACCGTTGGTCAGTTCCACAATATTATCGTTGGGGTTGTCGTCGCAGGTCTGACAACTTTTCAACAAATCACCATCAATTCCCACTTCTCCGAATTCATTGACCATAACGGCCACCCGTCGGCCTTGATTATTTTGCAGTAGATGACGGATGAGGGTAGTTTTTCCCGCACCCAGAAAACCCGTGATCACAGTAACTGGAATTTTGTGCATAGATAGAGCGATCGATCATGTTTCTAGATCAATCTATCAGACTCTCGGTCTAGGGTTGAGGGTTTCAGCGCTAATTCTTTAGGATTGCCCCACCAATTGCCGGACTGTCACAAACTAGCTGAAATTTTCCTAGTTAGTCGTTATTCTGGTAAAAGTTTCAGCCGGCTAAAATAATCGCTGAAGAACTTTTGTGGGAGTGGATCATGTTACAACGTCTTTTTTTAGCCTTTACCCTCGCTTTTCCTCTTTATTTAAGCATTGCTATTCAACAAACTTCTCCTCTAGCTGATAGAGTAAATCGGCCTTCTTCTCGCGGAATCAATAAAATTGAGCAGACGGTAAAAGCTATCCAAAAGCAGTTAAAACAAGAGCATTCGGTTCAATTAGATTAATAAATTTGGTGAAAAAGAGGATATCTAAAACGGGTGCATCTCATTTTTGTAAATCTACTAATTTGGGATTTTTAAGGGGAAACTTTCTCCTAAAATTGGGCGTTACTTTCGGTTTTATCACTCAACCCTAGGGTTGAGTGATAGTAGGGTTGATTCATGAATCAACCCTACCCAAACCCCCCGTTGGGGACCAAACCCCGGAGCGCATTAGTTTTTCGGTGGGATGCTTACACGCGATTGTTCATATTTTTGTACTAATTTAAGAGTCACTGATAATTGCTAATTGTCGGTATTTCTGCAAATGTGGGATGCACTCGCTAAAACTCCTTTCTTTCACTTTTTACTTGACAAATGACCGGCTATTTGCTGCGGTGGCCGGTATTCGGGAACTAAATCTTGTAGGGACTTAACTAAGCCCTGACGGTCATTAACTTGAATATAATTAAGCAGTTGCTCTAATTTGATTTGCAATTTGTCCCAAGCAAGAAAGTGTTCATGAGCGCAAAAAATCTTTGGGTGAGAGGTGGGAAGAGCTTTATCGGTATCGATCAATAATTCTTCGTAGAGTTTTTCCCCCGGTCTTAATCCTGTGATTTCAATATCGATATCTTGTCCTAATTCCAAGCCACTTAAACGAATCATCTGTAGGGCCAAATCGTAAATTCTTACCGGTTCACCCATATCTAACAGGAATACCTCACCCCCTCGGGCCATGGCTCCTGCTTGTATAACCAAACGCACCGCCTCTGGAATAGACATAAAATAGCGAATAATATCGCGATGGGTGAGGGTAATATTCTTACGTTGGGCGATTTGTTCCCGGAAACGCGGCACCACGGAACCGCTACTATCGAGAACATTGCCAAAGCGGACGATAGCGCAACAGGTGGAAGTGTCGGGTAAAGCGGCCAAAGCTTGTATAACTAACTCAGCACAGCGTTTACTGGCCCCCATAATGTTAGTCGGTCTGACGGCCTTATCGGTGGAAATGAGAACTAAATTACTAACTGAATTCTCGATCGCGGTCTGAGCGACATTTAAACTCCCCCAAACATTAGTGTAAATCCCTTGACTAGCATTGGCTTCCACAAGGGGAACGTGCTTATAGGCGGCCGTGTGATAAATTGTCTCAATCTGGTGTTGTTGGATGACTCGGGCCAGATGATTGCGGTCGAGAACATTGCCTAGATAGGCATACTTGCGTAAATCGGCATAATTTTCACTTAAATCGAGATCGATTTTGTAGAGGGAAAACTCGTTTAATTCGTAGATTACCAAGCATTTTGGCTTGAGGAAGGCGATTTGTCGGCATAATTCCGAACCGATGGAACCGCCACCCCCGGTGACTAACACCGCTTTACCCGTGACATTTTTTCCCAAAAGTTCGGGATGGGGTAGAATTTCTTCCCGTCCTAATAATTCCGAGACATCGACACTGCGAATCTGATTGATGGCCGCTTCTCCCGATAAAATTTTTGAGAGGGGAGGGACGGTTTTAATGACGATGGGTAAAGTTTCTAGACTTTCGATGATTTGCCGCTTTTTGGCCTTGGCTACATTCGGAATAGCGAGAACAACCCAGTCAAAGGCCCGTTTTTGGTGCAGTAGTGTCAATTGAGAGGGGGAATAAACCCTAATGCCTTGGATCACTCGCTGCTGCAAATCGGGATTATCATCAACAAAGGCCAATAAACGATAGTGGGGGTCATTTTGTAGGGAACGTGCTAATTGACAACCCACAACCCCCGCACCATAGATAACAATTGTCGGTTCCCTATCCACACTACTGACGTAAATATTAAGACGGTGAAAGATAGAACGAATCAACAATCTCACCCCGATAACCAATACTAGGGTTAACAATGCGTCGATAATCAGGACTGAACGCGGCAAAAAGGCATCCCTTTGAAAGTAGGCCAGACTGATTAAAACCCCTGAACTATAGAGAACCGCTTGCAGTACGGACGAAAGAAACTCTAATCCTGTATAACGTACTACGGGACGGTAAATACCTTTGAGATAGAAAACTAGAGTTTTAATGGCAATTAAGCCCAATATTTCCCCTAAAAAAGGTCTAATTTGCTGATATTCGAGGCTAAGATTAAACCTGAGAGAGAAGGCTAGATAGATGGTTAGACTAAAAATAAGGCAATCGGTGACAATTAAAAGAGATCGCTTCGATGACCTAGATAGGGAATTAGCTAATTTAAGGATTTTGTTGGCCAGTTTTCTATACATTATCCAATTGATTAATTAATTTTAGATAAAATGATGTGTTTGGCTCTCCCCGACTTGGTGTGATAATCAGTGTTTATCGTTTCTAGTAGTCTTGCTAGGTAAGGCTTTGAAGACTATATTTCTGTCAAGTTATCCCTATTCTTCTTCCCTCCACACAGAAACGAGAAGAGCCAATATTTCTTGATAACAGTAGAGCTGCCGAGCTGCCCGTCTTTCGGCAAATGATATCACCCAAATCCAACTATGTCAAGTGGCGGTATTTGTCAAGACTTTTGGCTCTTCGGTTTGTCTTATGCAACGTACAGGGTTACAAGGAATAAAACTCTTATAGAGAAAGACATTTGGCGATTTTTGTTAATTGTTTTCGATCTAGAGCGAACTAATCAATTAAGTCTCTTGCCGGATAAGGAT
>NZ_JADBSZ010000278.1:0-11302 GCF_020246425.1 Microcystis sp. M079S1 | reverse complement strand
CCCTTATATAGAAAGACATTGCTTCGATTTTTGCCAATTGTTTTCAATCTAGAACGAGCTAATCAATTAAGTCTCTTGCCAGATAAAGATTTAGCCGATTTCTGCCCCCTGATCGAACCATACCAAGTAACGAAGAACCAAGTTTGATGGGGTAAATGATTGTGTATCTTTACCGGAAATCAACTATGACTTATCTAAAGGAATGTCGGTGGAAGCTTGGGTATGGTATGACAGTTTCCAATCTTGGTCCAGAATTATCGACTTTGGCAATGGTGCTGGTAATGAAAATATCCTGCTTGCCAATGACGGATCATCTAACACACTCCACTTTGGGGTATATCGGCAATCCACAGAACAGTCAGTTAGAGCAACAGGTGCATTAGAAACAAAAAAATGGATTCACCTAGCCGCAACCATTGATGCTTCAGGAATGGCAACCCTTTATAAAAATGGTGAGCGGATTCAAACAGGCAGAGTGCATCTTCCAAATAATCTGAGACGGACTATTAACTATATTGGCAGAAGTAACTGGTCTAGTGACAGATTTTTTCATGGCCAAATTACCGATGTCCGCATCTGGAATACAGCCCGCACCCAAGCAGAAATTAAGGCTAATATGTCTCGACGCCTTAGTGGAAAAGAAGCGAATTTAGTGGCCTATTATCCCTTTAATTTCATTCAAGTCGAAGGTGCTACCAGAAGAGTTCTAGACCTAGTGGCGAATAATCGTGGCACTGTGGTGGAAGCGAACATCGTGCAGGATCAAACCCTATCTATTGCCAGCTTCATCCGAGGTGAGCAGTTCGGTAAATTGGCAGAAGTTCGTGTTTGGAAAGTTGCCCTAAGTGATGATGAAATTGCTATCAACAGCACCCTACTTCTGAGTGGCAACGAACCAGGTTTGTTGGCTTACTACCCCATGAGTGAAGCCACAGGAGTGGAAGTGCGCGACTATTCCGGTAATGGCAATCATGCCACGGTATCGGGGGCAAATTGGTGGGGATGTACAGCACCCATTGGCAAAATTGACAATCTCCCTAGTGCCGATGCCCTAGTTTCTGCTGAGTACAGCAGCGTGACTGTGGAATCATCCACGAAAACCAAGGTGGCCATCATGCGGCGATTCTTTGCTTATCCTGCCACCAATGGAGTCACCCTGCTACCAGATAAGCGGATTGAAACCTTAGAACTGAAATGGATTGGTAACGCCCAATTTGCTCCGACTTTGTTGGGTTATATCGAAGGTCCACCCCCCGTACCCAGTGAAAACCTAACCTTGTCAGACGATTACAATGGCGCGACTTCTGTGGAATTAACCATGTCTGAAGATGTCGAGTTTAGCTGGAACCGATCGCAAGATGCTGGGTTAGGAGCAACAATTGATACCTTTATTGGAGCAGGGGGAACAATGTCTTTTATCACTACAGCTGCGGGTGTGGGGACTTCCATCGACAGCAGTGCCAGAGTGGGTTTTAAAGGCAACTTTGACTTCAGCTACCAATTCCAAAATGAAAGTAACATTACTTCGAGTTCATCTCTGAGCATGACCGATAAACTGGAACTACGCGGCACACCCGAAGAAACTACTAAGTTTCCCCATTTGGGGACACGATTTATTCCCAAGAATATTGGCTATGCTTTGGTTGTTTCAGCCTTGGCAGATGTGTTTGTCACCCGACTGGCCCGCAGTGGCAAAATGGTCGGCTACCAAGTGCAGCCGGTAGATGGCATTCCTCCAGATGTCAACACCATCACCTTTTTGATGAATCCTGCCTACACGATGAGCGGTAGCTTGGACGGGATGACCGGCAGCAGTGCTACTAGCCAGCGCTTCTTCAAGCACGTTCCCGAAATGCGTAGCCAGTATGGTTCTCTCTATCCCGCTAGTTACTATCGCTTGAAAGAGGCGTATGACTTAAAACGCCAAATTGAAGCGGAAGATAAACGCCGAGAATCTTACTTTTCTAACTTTAATGTGCGTTTAGTCGATGAACTCTCTTTGAACCGAAACATCGACAGTGGGGATGCACCAACCACCATTGGAGTACAACGGGAAGAAGACAAACCGAATACCCAAATGACTGACGAGGAGAAGAAAAAAGCCCAAGACCAGAAAGCCGAACAATTTCAAGCAGATACTGCTGCTGCTTCTGACAAGGCCAGCGCTGCCGCTCAAGCTAAACAAGCGGAGATTCAAAGCCAAATTACTGACCAAGACAAACGAGTGCAAGCCACAGAAAGTTTTGCCGGCTGGCAGAAACGGATGGAAAGTATCCAAATTCGGGCAGGTAAGCGCAACATCGTCAATACCTACGTTTGGGATGCCGATGGTGGTCTGCGAACTGAAGCCCAAAGCTTTGCCAATACCGTAGAACATACCATTGGTGGCTCTTTTGGTCTGAATGCCGGGTTAGGAGTTGACAGTTCATTCTCAATAGGGGGGGTTGATGTAGAACTCACCGCCCAAGCTACGGTCAACTTAACTCAAACCATGAGCAAAACTGAAGCTCGGAGTAAGGGTTTTGAGTTGAATGTAGATCTGAGTGGTTTGGAATATAAAGGCATTACCGACTACAACGATCGCCCGATTATGCCTGGGGAAAAAGTAGACCGCTATCGGTTTATGAGTTTCTACCTAGAAGGCAGTAGCAATCACTTCCACGACTTCTTTAACTATGTAGTCGATCCTGAATGGTTACGCAGTAATGATGAGGAAGCGGTGGCTTTGCGTCAGGCCCAAGCAGGTAAACCCAATAAAGCCTGGCGGGTACTGCACCGGGTTACTTATGTGGAACGTCCAGCATTGATGGGCTTTGGTCGGGATGTGCGTAAATTACGCGCTGCTGCGGCAGTCAGTGACAATCAAGCACTGTTGGATAAGATTGCTAAATTGGAGGAAGAAAACCAAAAACTTGAGGAGAAACTGGATACTATCATCAGTTTGTTGAAAGGGCAGAAATAATTGCTCATTAGGGTCTGCTAAATAAATCTCAAATTAGGTGCCAGGTTTTGAACACCGGCGAGCAATTCGCCCCTACCGCTCAAAACCTGGCATTTTTAGGGGCAATCGCGTCAGTTTCCACACCTCACGTTCTAGAATATATCTGGATTTCCCCCATAGATATCTACTACAATAGCCGAAAAACCCTATCTATCAATGGATACACCCATTAACCTTTCTTAATCTACTAAGTAATTTTCTATGGAGAGTTAAATTATGTCGTCAACTGCCTACGAAACTGATTATAATCAATGGCTAAAAGAGACGGTAAAACAGTTACGAGAGCGCAATTTTGAGCAGGTAGATTGGGATAATTTAATTGAAGAAATCGAGAGTATGGGAAAAAGTGATAGACGAGCTTTAATGAGTCTGTTAACCCGTCTTATCGAACATCTTTTAAAGCTGGCTTATTGGCAAGAAGAAAAAAAACGGTCAGGTAATCATTGGGCGGCAGAAATAGTCAATTTTCGCGCCCAAATTCAGCATCGTTTAGAAGATAGTCCCAGCTTACGGCCAGAATTAGCAGCTATGTATGATAAAGTTTATCCAGTGGCGATTAAATCGGTTTCTCAGCTTTTTTCCCTCAATTCAGACGCTCATATATCCCTCGAACAAACATTAGATGATAATTGGTTTCCCCCGGCTGAAAAATAGTTCTTAATTAGGAGTAATACTAAAGCTGAATAAATGTGAAATATAAACGAGATAAGGGTTTTAGTGTCCTGTTTCGCTCCCACAGGTGCAAGATTTTGAGAGAATCGTGGTTCAAAACCTTGGGTCTTCATCGGCCCGCGTCCTGTAGGGGCGAAGCATTCGGGCAATAACCTATGGTGAAACCGTAGATTTTCTATCCGAATGCTTCGCCCGTACTTTTTGCCGCAAACCCTAATCAGTTTTTAATAACCAGATTTATACTAAATCCGTTGAGTAACGCACAGAAAACGGGTTTCTCGGAGAAACCCGTTTTCTACTCATGCAAAAGACAAAAGGGAGAATCGATAATCAGTCTTTAATAACCAGATTTAGTGTAATTTGCATAGTCAACAGCTTACCCACGACTATAAAATTAGCATCCATCTTGCGGGGGTATTACCCTTGTTAATACCCCCTATTTTTGGTCCGATATAGTGTTAAGCTTCTCCTGTGATTGATAAACCCGCTACCCAAACGTAGGGACAAACACCACTGGGAGTAATAACTGCTTCCGGTTCCAGATAAACAATCGATTTCAGCAGTGTTAAAATATCCCCGGCTACGGTAGCGGAATCGATGCTAACGCGCTCATTTTTGTTCACTAACCAACCATCAAAGGGCAAAGAGAAGGAACCTTGTAGAGAATTAACTCCTGCATGAAGTGCCTGTAAACTATCAATTAACACCACATTTTCTGCTGTTTCCAAAGAATAGCTTTTTGGTTGATTAGCACTAGCAAAAACGTGATAAAAATGGGGACTAACCGTTACTTTTGACCCAATGTTACCGTTGCCAGTCGGTTCTGTATTCATCCGTTTAGCGGTAATCGTGCTATGGAGAAAATTCCTCAAAATCCCCTCTTTAATTAATTCCACACGACGGGTGGGAGTGCCTTCACTATCAAAAGTTTCTGCGGCAACATTAGCTGGATGGAGGGCATCATCACACAAATTTAAGGCCGTAGCGGCGATTTGTGTTCCTAGGGATTCAGGAGTAGAAAGACTCTGTTTATCAAGGACATTTTGGGCATTAAACAGATTAGAAAATGCCCCTATGAGACTCAAAAAGGCGCGGGGGGCAAAAACCACCAAATATTTACCCGTGGTAATCGGTTGATAGTCCAGATGGCTAACAGTTTTGGTAATCGCTTCCTCGATGCAACCATCGATATCTAATTTTTCCAGGCCCGGACTCACCCGAAAAGCACCAGCGCTGCGGGGTTTTTTGCCTTCCTGTTCGGTTTTGGTGTATAAATACACACTGGCATAACTACGCGCTTCCTGACGCATTGCCCCGTCGCTATTGAGATAAAAACGTCTGACCTGCTGTTGTCCCAAACCGTTATAGGGAACACTGGCAATAGCCGGATGGGCCGCTAGTAGGGATTTTTCGGCGGCTAATAACTTATCGACGAGAGTGGATACAGCTGCTTGATTAGACATTTCGCTGGCCACTTCTGTGGTGGGTGCGGTGGCAGCAGGACTAAAATCGGGGACATTTTCCTTAACACCAAAAAAGCTGGCTTCTTGGGCGGTTTTCAGGGCTAATTGCAGTCCCACCGGGTCCACATCGGTGGTCGAGGTGACACCGACTTGATTATCCCGATTCCAGACGCGAACGATAACGCTGGAACGATTGGAAGCTTGTACCTGTTTGGGTTCCCCTTGAAACACATCCACATCGGTTTCATCGACAGAAGAACCATAGATGTCGTATTTAGCAATTCCTAAAGCTTGGGCGCTAGAATTAGCGATTTGGGCGATATCTTCAACTTTTGGCATAGATTTGGTCAGAAATGAGATGAATGTAGAATTGAGCGGTCAGCCATCAGCAGTCAGCTAGATAAAAGTGATATTTATCAGAAAAATGGCTGATTAATTGAAAAACAAAGAACTCAAATCTGAAAACTGAAAACTGAAAACTGAAACCTGATAACTGAAAACTGAAAACTGAAAACTGATAACTGAAAACTGAAAACTGATAACTGAAGAGAGATTGGGCCAAGTGGTGACAATAAAGACGATAACGGCGGCCGTGGCCAGCATAGCTTTGGCAACGTGACCGATAACCGTGCCGACGACGATACCGACACAGACTTTTAGGGATTGTTGCAAACGGGGGGTTAATTCCAAATCGCGACGATAGGCGTATTCTCCGACAAAAGCCCCCACCACAGGACCGACAAATAGGCCAATAATCGGGCCGCCAATGGGTAAAGCGGGTAAAAGCCCGAATATTCCCGCTAATAAACCCACTACTAGACCGATTTGACTCCAATTGCTAGCCCCAACTTTTTGGGCACCGAGATAACTAGCGAGGAATTCCACCCCCAGACTGAGGAGAAGGATAACAAAGGCAACGGCTAAAGCGACCCCCATCCCCGCGAATTTGGTGACAAAACCCCACACCAGCATGGCGATTAAAATCAAACTCATGCCGGGGACAGCGGGCAGCAGTTCGCCAATTATCCCCACTATCATGATGGCAATGAGGAAATAGTAGAGAATTACTAAAGTCATGATTAACGACCGCCAACGGTAATAGAATCGACTTTTAAATGGGGTTGACCAACGGTGACATAAACGCTACCACTGACGGAACCGCAAAAACCCGCCGCTAGTCCTAAATCTTGGGAACACATAGAGATTTTATTCATAATCTCCTTGGCTGAACCGATTAAAGTCGCGCCTTTCAGGGGTTTAGTCAGGTTGCCATTTTCGATAAGATAGGCCTCCTCGACGGCGAAATTAAATTCCCCGGTCGCCCCCACACTACCACCGCCCATTTTTTTGCAATAAATGCCTTTATCGATGGAATTAAAGAGATTATCGAGGGTATATTCCCCAGGTGCGATGTAGGTATTCCGCATCCGACTAGCGGCGGCATAGGTGTAGTTTTGACGGCGACCGCTACCTGTGCGCGGATGACCGGTTTTAATTGAACCGGTGCGATCGGCAATGAAGTTTTTTAGGATACCATTTTCAATTAGGAGAGTACGCTGGGCCGGCATTCCCTCATCGTCCATATCGATAGTACCGAAAGCTTTATCGGATAATCCTTCGTCCCAAGCCGTCAGGTTTTCGTGGGCGATTTTTTCGCCTTTTTTATCGAGAAAGGGCGTGGTTTTTTGCTCAATTTGCGTAGTTTCTAGCAAATGACCGCAGGCTTCGTGGAAGATAACACCGCCAAATTCATTGGCCATGACGATGGGATAACTGCCGGATTCTACATAGTCAGCGTAAAGCATTTTACCCGCCGATTCGGCTACTTCTGCCGCCGATTCCTCGGCATTCCACGTCCGCAGAAAATCGGGATTACTGGTACTACCCACCCGTTTACCAATGCTAGAACGATTAGTCCCATCGGCACAGAGGAGATTATAGCCCACCGATTGGGTGAGGCGAATATCCCGGGCAAAAGTGCCATCACTAGCGGCAACTAAAATTTCTTGCCAATCGCGAAAATAAGCGGCGCGACGAGATTGGACGTGAGAGGCTTTCTGATTGAGTTGAACGTTAGCAGTTAGGAGAATATCACCCATTTCTCGCAAAGAACTGCAATTATTCAGCCAAATATCTTTATTTTTGACCGTGGCATAATCCCGGAACATTTCCAGATTGATTTCGGGAATATATGCGTTAGGACTGGGTAGGTTTAAACCGAGAATCGATAAACCTTTTTCTAGGGCATTTTTTAAGCCTTGGAAGCTTAAATCATTGGTACTGACATAACAATCAGCTTTACCGCGAAAAAGGCGGATTCCTGCCCCTGTAGATAGTTTCGGTGAGAGACTGGTGATGGTGTCATCTTCGGCTAAACAACTGATATAGTTGACTCTTTCGAGGAAAAATTCGATAAAAGTTGCCCCGGCAGCCCGTCCCAGTCCTAGGAGAGTGGACAAAGGGGCCGCCCAAGAGCTATCAAAGCGCTCCAGACTAGGATTATATTTCAGGGTGGGGAGTTCTTTGGAGATGAGTAGAGTGGGTGACATAAAGCTCGTTTATCAGTTAATCTGCTGGTTTCTAGTCTAACAGTTCTCAGTTTTTTCCGTATTGGGGTGGGTTAGCGCGGCCCAACCCAGCTAAATTTTTCTCCTTCATATCTCTTAATAAAAACCTTGATTCGATCGCTCATCGCCCCCAAGATTAAATAAAGAGCGACTCAGGATCAAAATAATGGCCACAGCGACACAATTCTTAAACATTTCTGACTTGACAAAAGATGATTATTGTGTATTCGGTTTAGCGATTTGTTTTCTCAAACAGGAGGGAGAATTAGAAAAAGTGGCGGTGTTAGAACCGATTCCCTCGGCGGCCCTAGAGGCAATTGTCAAAGGAATTCCCACTTCCTACGAATTTGCCCGCGCCATGGCTTTAGGAGAGGTTTTTCAGGACGATAATCCTCAAATACCCAGTAATTTCCCCGATAATGCTCAATTATGCGAGAATTTTGTCGAAAGGGCGATTGCGGCCACTCGCACCTACAAAAATCAACCCCATCTGCAAGGGTTAATCCCCTTGGGCAGCCAAAAAGACGATTTAAACTTTTCTCTAGAGAAAAAACGCATCTTGAATGCTGTTCATGTGGTGCGGACGGAGGATAACGTCAAACAACATTCTCACACCCATAAGGTTTTGTAATCAAGGTTAGTTCGGGTTAGGGAAATTTTGCAGTTTTCCCTGATTCCGAACTCAGGTTATGGCAGTTATCTTAAGGGTGAGGTGTAAAGTTGTGATTTTGAGGAGTTGATGCCCAATTAAGTAGGGAGGCACAATTATTTGTAGGATGGGTTAGCGGTAGCGTAACATGAGCGGGCGTTGGGTTTCATACTTCAACCCAACCTACGTTCATCTAAAAAGATTATAATTTGTTTTCTCAATTTAGGATTAGTAAACCATGGCAAGTATAGAAACATTATTAGCAGAAATTATTAAGGCTGCATCTCACATTTGCAGAAATAGCGACAATCGGCAATTATTGGTGAATCTTAAATTGGTACAAGTATATTAACAACTGCGTGTAAGCATCTCACCGAAAAGCAAATGCGCGAGGGGTTTGGGGGGTAGAACCCCCCAAAAGCTTGGATTGAGTCATAAAATCGAAAGTAACGCCCAATTTTCAAAGAGAGGTTCCCTTTAAAAACCCCAACTTAGTAGATTTATAAAAATGAGATGCACCCAATTATTAAGGCAATGCTACACATAAATTTTTGCTGACTGAATAAATATCTTCAAACAAATAATCCCATTGATGTTCTAGGTGTCTAGCAATGTGGTAAGCAAGCAAAGGTGGGACAGCATTACCAATTAATTTGTAACCATCCGTAGCCGAAAGTGAATATTTTTCATCTCCCTTATTTTGTGGACGCACAAATTGAAAATCATCGGGAAAAGTCTGTATTCTCGCACATTCCCGCACAGTTAAACGTCTCATTTTTAACCCTGCTTCTAACTCATTAACTATCTTTCCCCCTAATTCTAAAGATAATCTCCTAAATTCAATATTACCGTGATGTTCCGAGCGAATAGTCGGACCTAAACCCTGTAAATTAACCTCGATTTGTCCCTGAGTTTTACCATAATGTTTAGCTTTTGAATAGCTTTTTTGTGAGAGGTCAAATAACTCATCTTCTGGTTCTTCTAAACCTGATAATATCTGACCCACTGTACTGTAAGTTTTAAGAGGATATATTGACTCAAACAGATTTAATTGATGCTTAATAACTTTATGGGTTGGATGCGGAAAAATATCATGATTTTCTAGATGTCCTATCGCTGTCGCTTTTAAATAGGTTTTATTTAAACCGATAAAGATAATTCTTTCCCTAGTTTGGGGAATTCCGTAATCGGGAGCAAAGAGAAGTTTAGGGATAACTATATATCCATCTTTACCAATGGCACTAAAATCATCTTCAATTATATCTTTAACATTAGCCAAGGAGATTAAACCTTTAACATTTTCAGCAATAAAAACTTTAGGTAAGGTTAATTCAATAACTCTTTTCATCCAATAATAGAGTTTCCCGCGATTGTCCTGAAAACTATCTTCACTCTCGTCTAGCAGTTTCCCCGTGTGACTTTTGTGAGAATTAAACCCCTTTCTTTTTCCTGAAACACTAAAATCTTGACAGGGAAAACCTCCCGTTACTACATCGATATTACTGGGAAACTGAAATTCTCCTTTTTCTGCTTGTTTGACTAAATCTACAATACTCCCCAAGTGAAATACATTCTTTTTACCCCTTTTTTCAAAGTAGGGAATCCAAGCATTATGAGCAGCCTTAGTTATATCATTAGCAAAGACAGTTTCAAAAGTAGTGCGCGGTAGTTTTAGCCATGGTTCCCGTCTTTCTACTATCCAATCTTGATGAATATTTTCATTAACACAGTCTTGGTGTACCCAAAAACCTCCCTCTAATCCTAAGTCCATTCCCCCGCAGCCAGAAAATAGGGATAAAACTCGCTTTTGTTGCCTATTCATCACTATTGATTTAATGAGTAATTTAATAATATCACACTGATAATCAACTCGATCGAAAGGGATTAATTAAAGTTAGTTGATTGGATATTATTAACCCATCCTGCATATCTTCAGAGTAAAGAATATTAGCCTCGGATGCTAAGGCACTAGCTACAATTAAACTATCCCAAAAAGAAAAACTGTATTGAGTGCGGAGTTCAGAGGCTCTTAAAATAATATTGCGATCGAGTTGAATAACAAGACATCCATCGTAAAATTCTTGAATAATTTGTCTAATTTGAATTTCACTTATTTTAGCTTTTTTGGATAAAACAGCGCAAACTTCCTTAATAATTTGCGTACTGATTAAGATATTTTCCCTGCTAGTTAAAGCGGCCGCTAGATTGCGTTTTCGCCTTTCTGCAGCATCGTTACACTCTGGGTCTATTAAAAGACGGTAGAGCCAGATATTAGAATCACAAAAATAAAGAGAATTGGTCATAATTATAGCTGATGAATTTCTTCCCGATTTAATTGACGAATACCTTGAACAGCAACGGGTTTCTGAGTTAATTGGGCAATGATTCCAGTGGTTGATATTTTTTTATTTTGTTTGATCACAATAACTTGAACTTCGCTGTCTTCCCTCAAGTCCTGTTGGTATTCTTCGGGAATTTCGATGATACCTTGTTTGATTTTGGCTTTAAATTCCACTGCATTTAACATATTGTTTCTCTCGAGCGACTGTCTATTAAGATTAATTATAACAAATCCTGGTTAATCCCAACATTTCCTTCGGCTCAAAGGTCTGCGGATTGGCATTGAAACTATTCTTTATCAATAGATTTATTGCGCTGGTACTCCCGAAGAAATCCCTAAGATTTATCCTTCCCTGAGTTGAGAACAAGTTTAGGCGACAATTTTATCTTATCTCCACAACCAAGCATAAGTTAAGCAATACATAGGGTTTGCTGAATAAATCTAAAAACCTTGTTGGATAAGACTTTTCGACCTTTTTGAAATCCAAAAGTGCCTGGCATGGGAGTGATCAGGGGGAAATTCAGGTACTTTTTCCCTGAAAATTAGGTAATTGACCCCCTCAAAATCGGTAAAACCCCACACCCCACACCCTACACCCTACACCCTGCT
>NZ_JADBSZ010000277.1:0-6542 GCF_020246425.1 Microcystis sp. M079S1 | reverse complement strand
CTAAATCCTTATCTGGCAAGAGATTTAATTGATTAGTTCGCTCTAGATCAAAAAAATTGACAAAAATCGCCAAATGCCTTTCTATATAAGGGGTCCATCCCTTATAACCCCGTCCATTGCATAAGACAAACCGAAGAGCCAAATCAGTCAGATCACTAGCATCTCGTTTGTTAATTCCTGTTTTTTCAAGATATTGAGTCAAAATATTTTCTAATTCTTCCTTATAGATTAAATTAGCATCTAACCCTTTTTCTCCTGCTTGCATGGCACTTGCGACTAAACGCAGAATGTCCCTTTTATCTCTTAGATCAATATTGTAAAGATATTTTTTCAGTTCAGGATCAATTAATCCTTCCTTGGTTTCAAAATCCCATTGATGTAATAACACCTCTGACGCTTTTTCATAAAGTTTTGAGCGATCTCTTGGTAATTCTTGAGTTCGGTTCAGAATAGCCATCATCGTTAATAATAAAGGATTTCCTGCTAATTGCCGAATCGCTTTTGACTCCTTAATTGCCTTTTGTAAACGTTCTTGTTTTTGGGTTTTATCATCTCGATTTTCAAAAGCTAAATCATGCCAACGTTTGATAAAATCTTCAATCTGATCTTTATCTAAATCTTGGATCATAAAATGTTCAAAACCAGCATGATTTAATTCTTCTGCTTTATATCCTAACCAGCGAGAAGTTACTATAATCTGCACTTGAGGATATTGAATACTAAAACGTTTGATATCCGTGACAATTTCTTGTCTTAATTGAGGATTAAAAACTTCATCTAAACCATCAAAAAGCACAAGAGCCTGACCTTTTTCAAGTTTATCGTCTAAAGCAAGTTGATTGAGATGACAAATCAGATTACCTTGATGGAAAAATTCTAGAATATTCTTACACTTTTTTTCATCCTTATCTCTGGCATAAATACGCAATTCTATCAAAAGAGGAAGGGGAAGCAAAACACGCTGACTGAGTTCTTTTTCAGCCCAATTTAAAGCTAAATACTGCAATAAACTCGATTTTCCCGCCCCCGGATCGCCTAAAATTACGGTTCGTCGGTATTCAGAAGAATTGACAATATCCAAAACAGGATCTAATTTTTCATTCAGATATTCTCGCCGTTTTCGTTCTAGTTCTGCTTGTATTTGTTCTAACTCCGCTTGAGTAATTTCTCCCCTATCTACAAGTTCCTGCAGCACTTCTTTAGGTAATTCATAAAGTTGAGGAATAAACTGTTTGCATCGTCTCACATTTTGCGGCACAAACATTCGCCAGAGTTTAATTTGCTCATAAGTCGTTGTGTTTAAACATTCTAATTTAAGATGGCCATATTCCTTTTTTAAGCCTTCCGCATAGTTATCTAAATTATAATCTGTTTTAACTCCTGCTATTTCTTGAATATTTTGGCTATCTTTATTCTGTAACTTAACTAAAAAAACGGCTCTTAGCTTTTCAGAATTTTCAATAATTTCCTGAGTTTTTCTCAAATAAAATTTACCTAGTTTTTCCCAGTTAAATTCAGCAGGTAACGGGGGTAAATTGAGTCTTTGCCAAGATTGAGCTAACGTCAAAGTATCAAGAATTTGACAATCAATATCAAAAGCATCCCCTAAAATAGGTTTAACTTGGTCATCTTTAATAAAAGTCTTGAGAGGTTTTTCAAAGTTTTTAATTTGATCATCCTCCAAATCCGCCATTTCTAACTGTTGCTGAAAGAGTTCTAAAAACTCCTTCATTGCTTTTCCATAAGCTTCTTTTTGAACATCTTTTTCAGGTAAGTGTAACACTTTACCTAGACTGTTTTTAAAAAATTCCTTTCCGTAATCTTTTGCACCCTCTATTGCCAACTCTTGCATTACTGAACGAACAAGCGAACCTGCGGCTTGAGTAACCCCCCAGACAATTAACGGGTCAACCATGGCGATAAACTTAAGATCCTGTGGATACTATCTAAGCTTACCAACTTTAATCGTTTTTCGTCTATCATTCCGACAAATGAAGAGAACGATTTAAAATATCCTCAATACCGTAGGGACAAACGGGGGGAAACTCTAATCCCGTCTCTCTAAAGGCATCGGCACAAGCAACAGCATAGAGTTTAAATAGGCTTTCATCGGTTAAATATCGCTTTAAACTGGGGCTATCGTCCAAATAAAGCCTAATATTAGCTCTTTCTCGCTGAATAGTTCCCAACCAACCCCTGGATCGCCGTTGAGGTTGATAGTCCCACTTTAATAAATGATGCAAAATTAATCTGAGACTAGCGAGTAAGCGATCGCGCTCCCGTTTCGACAAATCCCGCACCTCTTCGACTAAATTCTCAATATCTAACTCGGAAAACCGACCGGAAGCTAATAAATCGGCCATTTGTTCGGCCCAAAGTCCAAAGTCTTGCTCATAGGATGCCGTCATCGATTTATCTCCTTCTAAGCTCAATTAACATTATATTAAACCTCTTGCATAATTAATTTTTGATGGTTCAAAAACAGCAAAAACAAGGATTAAATTAGCCAAAATCTGTAAATTATGATTCATTGATGACCAGGAAACCAGCATCGTTTCAAAGATCGCCGAACCATTAACGGGTTTTGCGTCTTCGGATGACATTATTAGAATAACGAGAAGGTTTTGGCCGGGGTTCTTTTCCCCCTCCCAATTCGCGACTAACTTGCTGAAAAATATCCCGTCGCAGTACAGGATATTCCCCTATCCACTGGTCGAGTTGGGGAAGATGGACATCAGAAAGCTGATTGATATCCCCTAAATCGGGTTCTCGAGACATTAACAAAGCTTCGGCCACCATCCCGGGACGGATCGATTTATGAATGCGTTTGAGGGGAGCGCGAACGATCGCCGAAAAGCCAGTTTGATCACCGATTTCTAGATTAATACAGCGTTGGCGATTTTCGATAATCTCTAATTCCCCGCGTTTATTGACCCTTTCTTCTTCCCCGATTAATTCCTCGGTGACAAAAGCATCGAAAACGCGACCGCGCCAAAACCCCCCGTAGGGAAGACGACGATAGGTATTATTGCGAACACTGGCCCAATAAACCGGACCCCAGAGCCAATATAAACCGGCGATAATGTCGAAAATCAGTTTAATTGTTAAACCACCAGGACCGAATAAATTACCGATTAACCAAGCTGCGGTGAGAGCGATGATAGAAATAAATAAACGGCGCAGAAAATCAGACCATTTACCCCAATAGTGAGCGTACTGGGGGCCGGTGGCGATAATCGGGACAATTTGCTTGATCGATTGACGGGTAAGGGGAACCAACATTATCAGTTATCAGTTATCGGTTATCAGTTATAGTGTGCCTAATTGATTCGTGAATGGGTAGGCTCTAGAAGTCGGGTGTCGCTTGACGGCAAGCAGAGGACGTTTACATTTCATTTAGGTGCGCTATATCAGTTATGACAGCGTTTCTCATACTAGATGAAGTGTAACCTAATTTGGTATCGACTACCGACTTCCCAAAACGAAAACTTTGTACCTCACCACTAAGATAAATGCTATAGTTTTGGGGAATTGTCTATATGTTGGTTGCCATTCATCCCATCGCTAAAAGCTCAGGACTTCTGGCGAAATTTCAGTTAAAAATTAAATCCCTCAAGAAGTCCAATGAAACAATCTATAATAAAATCAATGCTGTTTTGTTCCCAAAGACTGCCACCATGACTTCTTCTCCGGTTAAATCCTTAACTTCTCAGATTGTAACCACTCAACATTTACCCCCGTTAGAAAATGGGGATCGTTTAATTCGTCCTGAATTCGAGCGCCGTTATCAAGCTATGCCAGGATTAAAAAAAGCCGAACTGATCGAAGGAGTTGTATATATGGCATCCCCATTAAGGTTTAAATTTCATGCTGAACCCCACGGACGTTTAATCACTTGGTTGGGAGTTTATCAAGCTGCTACACCCCAAGTACAAATGGGTATTGAGCCAACAGTTCGCTTGGATATCGACAACGAACTACAGCCGGATGGGGTGTTATTAATCAGTCAAGAAAGTGGGGGAAAATCAACCCTAACTGTAGAGGGATACCTAGAAGGAGCGCCGGAATTAGTGGTAGAAATTGCCGCTAGTAGTGCCGCCATAGATTTAGGGGATAAAAAACGCGCTTATCGACGCGGTGGCATTCAAGAATACCTTGTTTGGCAGGTATTTGACCAAAAAATTGATTGGTTTAGTTTACAAGATGGCGATTATATTTCTTTGTTACCCAACCAAGAAGGGGTGATTTGCTCTCTAGTATTTCCGGGGTTGTGGTTAGATATTTCAGCCATGCTCAACGGCAATATGTCACGGGTGTTAGACATCTTAAAAGCTGGAATTAACTCGTTAGAACATCAACAATTTATCCAAAAGTTAACCGCAACGCAGTCGGGGGAAGCCAAATGAAACCTCCAGCTATTCTCATTTTAGGAGAAACCAGTATCCCCGTTGCTCGTCAAGTGCAAATGGCCCTACCGGAAGCAGTGGTTTATGGGTTAATAAAGCGTACCCAGTCGGCTGATTTTACCTATAATAATTTTGGCGAAACCGTGCGAGAATTTTTCCAGACGGGAACGCCAATTATTGGCATTTGTGCGGCGGGTATTTTAATTCGCAC
This sequence comes from Microcystis sp. M079S1, assembly GCF_020246425.1. Classification (NCBI taxonomy): domain Bacteria; kingdom Bacillati; phylum Cyanobacteriota; class Cyanophyceae; order Chroococcales; family Microcystaceae; genus Microcystis; species Microcystis sp. M079S1. The sequence goes on along the minus strand of NZ_JADBSZ010000277.1, from coordinate 1,925 downwards.
TTTAGCACCTTTATTAACTAATAAATGGCAAGAACCACCTGTATTAGCAATCGCAGAAGATGGCAGCGCCGTAGTGCCTTTGTTGGGGGGTTTACAAGGGGTTAATGATCTCGCTCGTCAAATTGCCTCGGTTTGGCAAATTTCCCCCGCAATTACCACCACTGGTGATATTAGATTTAAAACGACTTTATTATCGCCACCCCCGGGTTATCAGTTAGTTAATCCCGATGATGCTAAGAAGTTTCTTGCCGATTTATTGGCGGGTGAAAAAGTAAAATTAATTGGTAAAGCGGACTGGTTAAAAAATAGTAATTTACCGATTTCATCAGCAGCAAAACTGAGCATTGAGATTATCGATAAAAATAACTTAAACTTGGCAAAACCTAGCACTGCCTGTTTAGTTTATCTGTATGAGGAAAGCCAGCAAATTAAGGAAAAATCCAGTTTGTCCCCAGGGGATTTTGCCCAGGAAAGTCAAGGTAAATTAGCCATAGTCGGAACCGGCCCTGGTGCGCTAAATTGGGTGTCGCCGGAAGTTCGAGAAGTATTGGAAAAAGCCACGGATTGGGTGGGTTATAAAACCTATTTGGATTTGGTAGAATCCCTGCGAAAACCAGAAATTGTCCGCCATGAATCGGATAATCGGGTGGAACTTGATCGCGCGGAAATGGCCTTAGATTTAGCGGCTAAGGGGCGATCGGTTGTCTTAGTTTCTTCCGGAGATCCCGGAATTTATGCCATGGCCGCGGCCGTGTTTGAGGTATTAGAAAAAAAAGCGAAACCGGCATGGGATGCGATCGCCATTCAGGTCTGTCCGGGGATTTCGGCGATGCAAGCGGCGGCCGCCAGGGTTGGCGCACTTTTAGGACATGATTTTTGTGCGATTTCCCTATCGGATATTCTCAAATCTTGGCAGGTGATTTCTCAGCGCATTGAGTTAGCAGCCCGAGCAGATTTAGCGATCGCATTTTATAATCCTGTGTCTCAAGAGCGCACTTGGCAATTGGAGAAGGCAAAAGAGATTTTATTACAATGGCGCTCGCCGCAAACTCCTGTGGTACTAGCGCGTAATTTAGGGCGAAAAGGGGAAACAGTGACGGTGAAATTCCTAGAGGATATGACTATTAAAGATGCGGATATGCGAACCATAATTTTGATTGGATCGAGTAAAACTCGCCTGATTGAGCAGGGTAAAACCAAGCAATGGGTTTATACTCCACGTCACTATTAGGTAATAGGACAAAATTAACTTCTTGGTTAGGATAGGTAACAGGCAAAAGGCAATAGGTAGTTACATATGTGTAATTAATCGTGTCTAGCTACTTAGAAACCATTTTTTTCAATTCTTCGATCCCTCGATCCCTCACTTATGACCCATATTCGGCACTTCAGTTTGAAGCATAAAAAACTACAGGTCTTTTCAAAGAAAAAAGGCTCTTCTAGACTGGTTATAGCAAATTAGTAGTTTAAATGAGCCTAAACCCTTAAATAGCCTGGAATCCAACAAATCAAAAAGCTTTTTTTATTAAAATTGCTTTTTCGAATTATGGTGAGCCTTATTTGGCAAAGCTTGCGTGGATTATTTTCTGCTAATATATCATAACTGCTCTAGAAGAGCCAGAAAAAAAATCAGAATAATCAAAAAAAATACTCAACAATCAGATATTGAGCAGAAATCGTAAAATATCAAATATTTTTTGGCTCAAATAGTTAAACTAAGTCACAACAATTCTAGGATTAGCGACTTAGCGATTAGCAATGGGGAGCATCCCAAGTATGTAATTAGTATAAATGCTCAGAAGGGTAAGAAGGCTTTTGTAGTAACGATTCTGGTTCCAATCACACAATTTAGAGAACCGTTGAAAATCTATGAACTCCCGAAAAGGCTTGCCATATAAGTATTTCGCATCTAAGTACAATTGCTT
>NZ_JADBSZ010000276.1:0-9973 GCF_020246425.1 Microcystis sp. M079S1 | reverse complement strand
GAACCCTTATATAGAAAGGCATTTAGCGATTTTTGTCAATTGTTTTTGCTCTAGAGCGAACTAATCAATTAAATCTATTGCCAGATAAGGATTCAGTCGATTTATGCCCCCATATCGAACCATACCAAGTCCCGAAGAGCCATAGAAAATGCGGGAACAGGTTATCGAAGATTTTAGCGATTAATAGTTACTGGAGAAATCTGCCAATCGGGGCGAAGATTTTTCGCCCCTTGCAGATAGACGTGCTGCATTTCGCTTGGCAGTTTGGGAGTATTAACGTGGAGAATTACCCGAATACACTTTTCCAGACTACCAGCGACGTGCATCTGTTGCACATCGAGGAGGGGGACATTTTGCCAATGGGGACGTTCGCGAGCGATAGCAGCGGGGAAAATCGCGTCTAAATCCTGAGTTGCCGTAAAGATAATACTAACAATATCATCGGGATCGAGACTATTGTGGATTTCGATCGCTTCGAGGAGTTCTGTTACTGCTTCTCGTATAGCTTCAATAGTATTAGCTGTTACTGTTGTTGCTCCCCGAATGGCTCGAATCTTCCACTGCACGATTGTCATCCTCCGCTAATCCTGATGAGTCAATTTTAGGGGTTAACGCGCCCTTTTTCTCGACTTTAATCTGGCCATCAGGGTCGGTATAACCACAATAGTTGTCCGTTAACTTCCAATTCAAATTCTAGACGCTGTAGGGTTTTTTGTAATCCTAGGGGTATTTGGGAACGATTGCCCGTCAGACGACTGAGGAGGGGTTTCGGTTCTTCGATAGTCTGACATTTAGTTTTATCTGGGGGTAATCCTGCCAATTCTAGCGCCCAAAGTCGGGCATCTTCCTCGGTTCCCAAGCGATCAACCACTCCTAATTCTAAAGCCTGTTGACCGGTAAAAATGCGCCCATCGGCAAAACTTTTCACTTGATTGACATCTAAATTTCTAGCTCCGGCGACGGTTTGCAGAAATTGCTGATAACTGGTATCGATCATATCCTGGAGAATTCTTTCTTCTTCATCAGTTAATTCTCGATCGAAGGAGAGAATATCTTTATAAGGGCCCGATTTAATCACTTTAAACGAAACTCCCACCTTATCTAACAATCTTTCTAGATTGTTCCCTCTCAGGATAACACCGATCGAGCCGGTAATCGTGCCGGGGTTAGCCATAATATAATTAGCCCCCATACCGATATAAACGCCGCCAGAGGCGGAAATATTGCCAAAACTAGCGATTATTTTCGTGTTTTTTTGTAAGCGCTTCAATGCTTCATAAATTTCTTGGGAATCCCCCACGGTTCCCCCGGGGGAGTCAATGCGGAGAAGTAGGGCGGGATATTGCCTTTCTTTGACGATTTCTAGGGCTTTTAAGACCCTTTTGCGGGTATCGGAGGCAATTGCACCTGTAATTTCTATTCGAGCGATTTGTTTGCGGGTTTTCGGTTTAAAAGGCCAGACCATCAGGGTTAAATATCTCTAAAAAAAGGACTCTTTCTAATCTAACGCTTTGATCGTTCCTGGTTAAGCAAACATTATTACATTTTGGGCGCACGCGATGCGCCCCTACCATTGGCGCAATAATATTATTGTAGGGGCGAATTGTATTCGCCCTCTTTTAATAACTTTTGCTGCTCACCATCAGTGAGAGAAAGTCACAAATAGGAGATGCAGCCTCACGATCATTTGCCACCTCATTTTCATGTTCGTAAACCGGGCCAATGGGAAATTAGAGTTTTTTTCTTACTTTGTAATCAAGAAAATGGTCTAAATTTTCAGGTGAAATGGCCCGCCAATGCCAAAATATCTAGTAAGGAAAAAAAGCAAATACTCGACCACGTTTTGGCCAATCGTTCTACACTCCTGATTGAATGGGAGGCAAAGGTCTGTACGCAGGGGAATTAATCATGTTAAATAAGCCAGAAATTACTGTTATAATTGAGGATAAAGAAATTTATAATTTCTTGCCAGAGTCTCAATCTGTGCAGATTCTTTCTTTACCAGATTTAAAGAATATTGATTCTTTAAAAAACATCTTTATTTATACTTCTTTGACCAGTTTAAAGGCAGTGTCAGATATTGCCAGAACCGCTAATGATAAACATCATCTGCGAGGTCTTTTCATCCGAGCAGACATTGATGCTATCTGGTTGCCGCAACTATTTAAACGGGCCAATTTACGCACCCTGCGAAATACCCTCGTTTATCGAGATTTTACTTTACCGACAAGGGTGATTAATGCTTGGATTTGGGGAGCGCAAGAGCATTTAATCGCCACAGCTTTAGTTATTGGGGAAAGTTTATTAATCAGTCGCTGTGATCTCGATGAGCTAGAAATTCCCTTTGCATCTATGCCAGCTTTACAGCGTATTCCTCTAGAAGAAAGAGAGAAGTTTATTATAGCAGAAGATGGTAGTTATATTCATTGGCCAGCCGTGGACATTCATCTTGATATAGAGGCTTTTTTGAGTGTGATTGAACCAAAAGCAAAACAAAAGTTTGCAGCGATTAAATTAAAACATGATCAGATTTTTGGTCGAGCGATTGCCTCTTTACGCAAACAGCATCAACTGCGACAATCAGATATTATAGGAGTATCCGAGCGTCAAGTGAGACGCATTGAACAGGGGGAAGGAACAAAGGTAGAAACCCTTAATTTATTTGCCCAAGCTCACAAAATGGAACTTAATGATTATCTTGATGCTGTTGCTCAGTTAATTGATAATACTTCAGTAGATTTGCTCCAATCTTAAGCTTTTAATCCCCGATTAATTCGAGCAATTGTGCTTCGGTTAGCTGAGTAATGCCCAATTCTAGGGCTTTTTCTAGCTTAGAACCCGCCGCTTCTCCTAGCAGTAAATAATCGGTTTTTTTGCTGACAGAACCCGTCACTTTCCCCCCAGCTTTTTCGATTAATTCTTTCGCTTCCTCCCGTTTGAGAGTTGGTAAAGTGCCAGTAATGACAAAGGTTTTCCCTGCTAAAGTCGCTTTAGTGGTGGTGGTTTTTGCTGCTGCGGCAAATTGTAAACCAGCCGCTTGTAATTTAGCGACTAAATCCCGATTAGCGGCGATTCTAAACCAATCATAGACCGATTGAGCGATTTCTTCACCGATACCATAGATAGAGGCTAAATTAGTCACGCTGGCGTTAGCTAACTCCTCCACAGTCCGAAAACTTTCCGCGAGAATTTTGGCGTTAACGCTGCCCACATAGCGAATTCCTAGCCCATAAAGTACTCTCGACCAGCTTTGATTTTTGCTTTGAGCCATAGCTGTAATCAAATTTAAGGCGGATTTCTCGCCCATTCGGTCTAATTTGGCAATTTCCGTTTTTTTGAGGCTGTAGAGGTCAGAAATAGCGGTAACTAATCCCTGTTCAATCAGCAAAATCACCACTTTTTCCCCTAATCCCCGGATATCGAGAGCATCGCGACTGGCCCAATGTACTACACTTCCCCGCAAAATCGCCGGACAGGAACTATTAACACAGCGCGTCACCGCTTCCCCCACCGGACGGACTAGGGGAGATTGACATTCAGGGCAATTAGTGGGCATCTGGAAGGGTAAAGTCTGGGGAGGACGCAATTCTGGCAGGATTCTCACCACTTCCGGGATAATTTCCCCCGCTTTGCGGATAATTACCGTGTCACCGACTCGGATATCTAATTCGGCCACTCGATCGCTATTATGTAAAGTAGCCCTTTGTACGGTGGTCCCTGCTACCTGTACTGGTTCCATCACCGCCATGGGTGTGACTGCGCCGGTGCGTCCCACATTGACGATAATATCTTTAACTACTGTGGGGACTTCTTCGGCGGGATATTTTAAAGCGATGGCCCACCGAGGGAATTTTTGAGTGAATCCTAACCGATTTTGTCGCTGTAAATCGTTGATTTTGACTACGACACCATCGGTCATGTAGGCTAATTGATGACGTTTTTCTTGCCAATCTTGATAGTATTGCGCTACTTCTTGCAGGGATGGACAGAGTTGACGGTGGGGATTAACCAGAAATCCCATGGTTTCTAATCTATCTAAGGATTGCCATTGAGTAGTGATATTGTTATCGTCTAAATGCAGGGTATAGGCAAAAAATTGTAAGCGTCTTTTATCAACTATTTTCGGATCTAGTTGTCGTAGGGTTCCCGCTGCCGCATTGCGGGGATTAGCAAAGAGAGATTCCCCCTTTTCTTCTCTTTCTTGATTGATTTTATCGAAGGTATCGAGGGGTAAAAAAGCTTCGCCGCGCACTTCCACAATTGCCGGGGGATTGTCTATATTTAAGCGTAAAGGAATAGAGCGAATTGTCCGCACATTGGGGGTAATATCTTCGCCAGTGACTCCATCCCCTCTAGTAACACCTCTGACTAAAAAGCCGTTTTCGTAGGTTAAAGCTAACGCGGAACCATCGATTTTTAATTCACACACATATTCCGTGTCTTGGGTTTCATTTACATATCTCTGCCAACGGCTGCCCCATTTATTTAATTCTTCGAGGTTAAAGGCATTTTCGAGACTATAGAGGGGAATATTATGACGGACAGAAACGAATTGACTAGAGATTTTATCCCCGACTCTTTGGGTGGGACTATCGGGGGTGATTAATTGAGTATAACGCTTTTCTAGGTCTTCTAATTCCCGATAAAGTTGATCATAAACGCTATCGGGTATAAAAGGATCATCAAGAACATAATAAGCATAACTGGCTCTTTGTAGTTCTGTTTTTAGTTGTTGGCAACGTTGTTGGATTTCTAAGGGGATAGTCATAATCGTTAATAATGCTACTGTGCAAAGACCATTTGAGGAGTTAATTGTAAATCGGGAAATGTCACCGATATTATCCTATCTTCTTTGTGAAATTCTGCCAGTTCATAAAATCCCGAAATCAGGGTTAAAACCGATATTTTTACAGCAATAGGATCGATAATCCAGTATTCAGGAATGCCTCTCACTGCGTATTCTGAACGCTTATAACGGTAGTCATCATCGGCATTACCCGGGCTAACAATTTCTACAACTAACAGGGTAGGAAATTCAATCACTGCTGTGGTCATATTTCTAATCTCTTGACATTGTTGGGCAGTTAAAATCATTAAGTCTGGAATTCTCGATTTAGCTTTATCGGTGCGAATTCCCACCGTAGCGGGCATAACTTTCCAAGTTAGATTTAATCTTTTAATTTCTGCTATTAAATAATCATAAAGACAGGCAAGAATTAGAGCATGAAAGCCACTAGCAGGAGGCATAGAAATTAATTCTCCGTTAAATAATTCGTACTTATTATCTGTGGAGTCCTGATAATTTAAATATTCTGTAAAGGTATATTTTTTTGGTTTGGTAGCAATCATGATAACCTCCAGCCAAGATTTTAATATTCAAAGACCATTTGAGGAGTTAATTGTAAATCGGGAAATGTCACCGATATTATTCTATCTTCGTTGTTAAATTCTGCCAGTTCATAAAATCCAGAAATCAGGGTTAAAACCGATATTTTTAGAGCCATAGGATCGATAATCCAGTATTCAGGAATGCCTCTCACTGCGTATTCTGAACGTTTATAACGGTAGTCATCATCGGCATTACCGGGGCTAACAATTTCTACAACTAACAGGGGAGGAAATTCAATCACTGCTGTGGTCATATTTCTAATCTCTTGACATTGTTCAGCAGTTAAAATCATTAAGTCTGGAATTCTCGATTTAGCTTTATCGGTGCGAATTCCCACCGTAGCGGGCATAACTTGCCAGTCTAATTGTAGCCTCTCTATTTCCCTTTCTAACACCTTAAATATATATCTAAGTATCAAAGCATGAAAGCCACTAGCGGGCGGCATAGAAATTAATTCTCCGTTAAATAATTCGTACTTATTATCCGTGCAGTCTCGATAATTTAAATATTCCGCAAAGGTATATAATTTTTCTTTGGTGACAACCATAATAATCTCTAGAAAAAACTTAATTGAATCTCCTTAAGGGGGGTAGGGTTGATTCATGAATCAACCCTACCATGAATCAACCCTACTATGAATCAACCCTAGGGTTAGGGGGAATCTGACAATTTTTAACACCTAGCTTTTTACTTAAGATTCGATATCCTCAACTTTTTTGGGAACCGTTGCAGTTAAAACCTCATTTCCTGTGGCAGTAACTAACACATCATCTTCGATACGGATACCGATACCCCGCCATTTTTCCGGCACTTCCGGCTGTCCTTCAGCAGGTTTAATATCGGGGGAGATATAAATCCCCGGTTCCACGGTTAAAACATGACCAGGCTGCAAAGTTTGCCAAGTTTCTTCATTAACTTTATAACCTCCCGCATCATGGACATCTAATCCTAACCAATGGCCGGTTCTGTGCATATAAAAAGGCTTATATTTTTCCTCTTTAATTATCTCATCAATGTCGCCGACCAATAGCCCTAAATCTACTAATCCCTCCACAATTGTTCTGACGGCTGTGTCATGAAAAAGATTATAAGGATTACCAGTTTTTACCACTTCAATCGCCTTTAATTGAGCTTCCAGAACAATTTCATAGATAATTTTTTGTTCGGGGGTAAATTTACCATTAACGGGAAAAGTGCGGGTAATATCACCGTTATAGTAATTGTAGGCACAACCGGCATCAATTAACAAAAGCTCATTTTCTTGTACTTGACGATTATTGTTGATATAGTGCAGAATACAGGCATTAGCACCACTAGCGACAATAGAAGGATAAGCAGGACCCATACCCCCTTCTAGGCGAAAAGTATGCTCAATTTCCGCTTGAATTTGATACTCGTAGTGACCAACTTTGGTAAATTCTCTGGCCCGATTATGTGCCTGTGCTGAAATAGCGGTTGCTTGGCGAATATTGTCCAATTCGGCCGCGGTTTTCAGCAAGCGCAAAGGATGGAGAATAAAATTAGTATCCTCTAAAGCAGTCGGTCCAGTGCCGCGACGGGGAAAAGTGGCGATTAATTTTTGCCAGTGATTTAGAACGTTTGTATTAAAAGTTTTGTCTCGTCCGAGATGATAATAAATTCGTTCGGCTTTTTCGAGATATTGCGGTAATTTTTCGTCCAATTCTTGGATAGAATAGGCCTCATCAGCACCAAAAATCTCCTTTGCTCCTTCCACACCGTGGAGATAGCCGGTCCAGGTTTCTTTTTCCTGGTCTTTTGGCTGTACGAACAGGATAAACTGATGTTCGGGGTGATGGGGTGCTAAAATCGCCACCGCGTCCGGTTCATTAAATCCTGTCAGGTAAAAAAAGTCACTATCCTGACGATAGGTGTATTCTACGTCATTGTGCATGACCGCCATGGGCGCACTGCGAAAAATTGCGGTTCCATTGCCGATTTTTTCCATTACCTGCTGACGACGCTGCTGAAACTCTCTGTGATCGATGCCCATAGATATTCCTAAAAATGTCACAATAAGTCTTAGAGTCTATTATCGCTAATCTTTTTAGTTTATGACACCTGAAGAACCAGATTTTTCCCAAGATATCATCGAAAGGCGCGAGTTTACCCTAGCAGATTTTATCGCTCAAGAGGGGGCGGATTTCCTCAAAGGGGAATCTCCCGTCCCCAAATTGGTGCAGGTAAAGACTGAAATTAAACAGTTTATTGCTGGCAATTTAGGGGATTCTTCGGGAGCTTTGCAGATAATTTTACAGCTTATCGTTGATGAAGAATTAACCAAAGTCAGTCAAAATTTAGATAATCCCGTTCAAGCTTTACAGTTAATCCTAGAAGAAATTTTAGACAATCAAGAATTACTCTATGAATTAGTACACCGAGTCGATGTGAAATGGGGACAATTATACGGAGAACGTCCCTATTTTCAAAAACCCCATCAAAAACCTCACCCTGAAGACGAATACACCCACAATTCCGTTAGAGATAAGTTAGTCAGTTTATTAGCCAGATTAGAACCGAATAAGTAGTAGAGTTATTAGGAGACTCCGAGACGATGCCCTATCAAGACATACCTTATCTTTAGGAAAAACTCTGTATTTTAATTATTTCTTAGTAAAGAGAGACTAACAGGACTGACAAGGAGAATCTATCCCTAGACAGACCGCCGGGGCGGTCAGGGGTGAAAATAGTTGTAAGATAAAAAAATTCTCCGATAACTGTTGCCCTATCCCCCGCGTGCCGACCTATTCCTACTATACCGCCGATGTTTTTAGCGATTGCATTTTTGGCGGTAATCCCCTGGCGGTTTTTCCGGAAGCGTCTGGATTAACCCGCACCCAGATGCAAAAAATCGCCGCCGAATTTAACTTCTCGGAGACAGTCTTCGTTTTTCCGCCAGAAACGCCCCAAGGCACTAAAAAAGTCCGGATTTTCACCCCCAGTACCGAATTACCCTTTGCAGGGCATCCTACCGTCGGCACGGCCTATATTTTAGCCCTAATCGGTACTATCCCCCCCCACCAAGAAACCACGATTTATCTGGAGGAAGGAGTCGGTTTAGTACCGGTAAAAATTATCAGGGATCGGGAAAAACCCGTCTATAGTGAGTTAAAAGTGGCACAATTGCCAGAATTAGTGACAGATACTTATGATATCGATGATTTAGCGGCGATTCTTTCCCTAAGCGTTGCCGATTTCTTACCCGGTTATCCCCCCCGGTCTTTTTCCTGTGGTCTCCCTTTTTTAGTCATCCCCGTCAAAAATCGAGATATTTTAGCAAAAATCAGAGTTAATTTGGGTCTTTGGTCATCATTATTGGGCCAGTCCCCCGCTAACTCCCTTTTTGTCTGCTGTTTTGACCCGGAATCACCCCAATCTCGTCTCTATGGCCGAATGTTTGCCCCCGGTTTAGGAGTTATGGAAGATCCCGCCACCGGTTCGGCTGTGGCCGCTTTGGCGGGCTACCTAGGGGGGTTAGAATCTTCTAGGGAAGGGATGAATCAATGGACGATAATCCAAGGAGTGGAAATGGGCAGACCCAGCAACATACAATTAAAGTTTCAGAAAAACAACCGTAAAATTACGGAAGTTTCTGTGGGAGGTGCATCAGTTCTAGTCTGCCAAGGCAAGATGATAATTCCCGATGAGGAAACAAAAAGCGCTACACAAGGGTCATTTTGAGAGCGGTCGCTGAAGTTAGTAAAAAGGAGATGAACAATCTTAAAACATTAAGCCTTGCAAGGATCAATCTCCCATAGAACCCCCTTGAGCCATCTTGCACATTTTTCTCTTTTTGTCAAATTTTATGTTAAGAAAGATGTGAATAATGGATAGCTGGTAGAGGGGAGGGGGTGAAGGCCACGAATAAAGAAAAATGCTATTAATAGGGAGCTAACTGCAAAATTAGCCTACAAAAGCTTAAAAAATCTCCTACAAACATGGCGAGGACAAGCATGAATACAATTAGTAATTTTTTAGCTAGTGCTATTGTCGGCGGCTGGATTATGACCATGGCAGTTTTTGCTATCCAAAATATCCAACCAGTTTCTTTAAAGTTTCTACAATTTGAGTCAATTAAAGTACCTATCGGTGTTTTATTGGCTTTTTCTTTGGGAATGGGATTTTTTATCGCCGCAGTTATTCCCGCTTTTTTGAGAAAGTCGAAAAAATCTCCTCGCAGTCGCTTTTCTCCCCCACAATCGGGATTAGACGAGTTTGATTTTTAGATAGGGCTGGCTGAATAAAATTAGAATTCAGTCCAGTTAAGGGTTTCATACCAAATCCGTTTTTAATAGTCTCATTAACTCCCAAGTTATCGATTGTTTCTCCCTGCTCTGGGACTACCCACTCTCCTATACCTTTCAAACAGGATTTACTATGAGGTGGTGATTCGGTAGTAGTGATGGCGGCTTAATCCTTTGCCAGGTGTGCATTGTAGTCATGGATAAAATACCAAAGGGCTCCCCAACGTGATTCTCCATTTTTTTAGAGAAAGATAGACTCTCTCTCACCAGCCGAGAAATCCTTTGTCGAAAGGTATTATTTAATCTTTCAATAGGATTAGTT